>DATIJL010000012.1 GCA_035478595.1 Candidatus Chromulinivoraceae bacterium | reverse complement strand
GGCAAGAAGGTATCTACCACCTCAATTAAATTCTTGATATGATGAGAACGTAAAATACGCATGTTGCTTCTCCTTTTTTGTTTTGTCACTTCAAGGATAGCAGATGCGTATTTGCATTTGGAGGGTTTTGAGACTCAGGTACTAGATAATTGACAAAATATAGTTATTATGATATTATTTGGTCGTTATCTGCACAGCGCAGATAAAACTCGAGAGAGGCTACTGACATGGAGTGCTACTTCTGCGGCTGCTCCGACAACCAGCATGACAAGAACTGCCCAAAGATGGCGGATCTGTCACAGCGGGAAACGGCCGAGGCCACCTGGAACGAAGGATACGAGGACGGTCGGAACCGTCGCGAGGCCCAATCCAGTGACCCCACTTACGCCATCGGATTCACCAAAGGAGACGCGGCTGCGGACTATCGCGAGAACGTCTCCTGGTCAGACTACTACGAGTAGTCTAGCCACCTCATCCACCCCCAGCCCCCGGCTGGGGGCTTTAAACTCCACACATTACAACAGAATGTAAGACGCTATCAAAAAGACAAAAGCTAAAATAGAGCTGCGGATCTCTGGCTCTATGTATTTCATCAATAAAAGTGAGACAGCTAGCTGGGACAAGTGAAGAATATGCACCGAAACACTCATACTTTACTTCGATGTTAAATTGGTTCTTGATGATAACGATACGTAGGTTGTTTGATTTGTATCGTAGGCGATTTAAACCCAATCGGATTTCTTGTATAAAATTGCCGTTCTAAGCTTCTTTTTGCTATCACTTCATAATTAATTGGTCGTGCTTCCGCCCTAGAAAGTTCGACAAAATAAATTGCCGAACTTTCTTTAATTTATAATTTTCAGATGGTGAGCCTAGCAACGAACCGGGCTGAAACCCTCTTCAATAAGTTGGAATATATTAAAGCGAAGCTGAGGGTGCTATTGGCCAATCCGAGAGTAAAAAACGGAGTTCTACAAGCAGTTATCGAACTCCGTTCGTAGCACGTTCCTCGGACTAACTAGGATAGTCTACTTAATACTACTCATAAAACTAGTAATCTTTTGCGAGTAGAGCGCCGGCTGAGCGTTCGAAATGAGCGCATGCTGTCCTACATCAGGATACCAAGCCGTTTCAGGACCACGGTAAAGTTTCGTTAAATCCTCAGTCTCTGTATATGATACGACCACATCCACCTTACTATGAATGAAGAAGAGTGGAATAGTAGCGCCAGCGAGTGGTAACGAGTGCTCAGGACTTAAAAATCCGTCAAACTGTCCCCGTGCTTTTGTCAGGTTTATCATATTATCGGTCGCCCAAGCCGGTACGTTCTTCGAGTCAGGCGAGTCTCTGACAAGTCTATCGAAACTGGTGAAGGCATTTTCGATAATAGCACCAGATAACTTAGGCATTTCAGGAAGCGCGACCAGAATGGCGGCTGCACCGACTGATGAACCCATAGCGTAGACCCTTCCGTACTTCTGATTTAGGTACAGATACGCTGAAACTACATCCTGAGATTCACGCGCGCCATATGAGAGTCCCCCTACTGGACAAGGAGCTTTACCAGCACATCCTTGATCAAATGTCAGGACATCCAACCCTAGACTAAGGTATGTAGCAATATGACGGGTATCTTCCCGGCGGTCACTTCCGCCAGCGTGTACAAGCATAATGACGCCCTTTGCTGGAGAATAGCCATTGTCCGCAGCCTTGACGAGCCATCCGGGCATGTTGTAACCATTGAGAGAGGGCACGCTTACCTCACTGAAGGCAAACTCGTGTGATTGACGTAGATTCCCACAATTCTTCCCAAAATCCTTCTCGGCTTCAGGCGTACATACCGAAAAATTGCCCAAGCCTCCAAATGAAGGATGGAGGAGGAGGTTGCTTGAAAACCAGGTGCCTCCAACCATACCTGCGATAATGACAACAACTGCGATAGAACAGCCCACAGCCCACTTACGCTTGCGACTCATCTTTGGTTTTGCACCAAACTTAGCATCAGATGGAGTCCGTTTTGCCAAACCGGCAACGTTCAGATTACTTAACTGTTTCATAGTGGAGCACAACATTTCCTGAATCAAAACTTTGAGCGCTTACGAGCTTCAGACTCTGTTGTTTCACATCCTTAAATAGTATCTTACCGTCACCGGCTATCACGGGACTTACGATGAATATATACTCATCGATAAGATCAGCGTTCGCCAGTTGTTGCACGATTGTGCCACTTCCCATCACAAGGATGTCGGTGCCCTCTTCTCGTTTTATTTTACCCACAACACCCGTAAGATCGCTGTCATGAAATTCTGTATTCTCCCAATCTGACTCCTTGATCTTTTCAGAGAAAACAATCTTCTTCATATTGGTTAGTTCTTGAGCAACAGCCTTAAGCGCCGCAGGAGCATTCTGGTCCTTTAGCATGGGCATCCAGGAATTCTTAAACATCACGAATGTATTTTCACCGAGTAGAAGAGTATCTGAACCTCCTGGTCGTTTGTGAACAGCCTCGTCCACTTTAGGGTCCTGAACAAACCAATCCATTCCTCCAGTCATCTCATTATTACTGGCAAAATAGCCATCGATTGAAATACGATTTAACATTATTACTTTACGCATTGCATCTCCTTTATTAAGTGCTATTTAAAGGATACGAGAAAGCTTACGCGAAAAATTGTATACAACCGTCAATCTTTTTTATTGATACGATGCGCCCGCTAGGTCTTGATGAAATTCATCTACAGTTTGAGTAATATTTTTTGGTGTCACCCAGGAGAAGGTCTTCATCTCACGAATAAAATGGGACTGATCATAGAAATTTAACGCATGCGCAATGTCAGATAGACGTTCGTATTGTCCAGTATCCATTAATCGTAGCGCCTCATTAACTCGTTTAATACGAATGTAGAGTTGAGCAGACATACCGACGACCCGTACAAATCGCTTCTGAAATTGGCGTTCCGATAAGTGAAATTGACTTAGTAGCTCCTTAGCCGTTACCGAATCTACATGTGCCTGAATAAAATCAACACTTTTTTCTATAAGATCATCATGGACGGACGATTTTAATTTTTCAACTAAGACATGACACAAAAGAGTAATCCGTTGTGCGTCAGTATCGACTGCACATAGCTGACCTGTAAGACCAGGAGCACCAAATTCCTCAGGCAGCATGAACCCTTTAGTGAAGGAAGAAGCGTCCATGCCGAATAGGCTATATAGCGCATGGGGTTTCAGCACAACCTGTATCGTCGTATACGAACCTTTTTTAAAACGCATAATACTCGGCACCGAACCCTGCCCATGTAAAAATAAGATAGGCAAGTCAGTGATTGTAGTCGACCGCACAGTAATACTTTCGATAGCAGCAGTGCCATCACCACTCAATCCAAACACAAGTCCTGGTAAGCCGTTAGGACAGACTTTCACCTCGAGACTACGCTCTTCACCAATATACGTTGCGACTCGAATACACTCGACCTCCCGATCGAGCATAGGTGGCGGTGGATAGACGGTAAAAGCAATTGATTTACTAGTCACTGTCTGCAAGTATACATAAGTGTTTGATAGATATCGAACTTTTAGATAGTGGTTTTCGAGACAAAGTATACGTTACTTCTATTACATGGCGGCCAGAGGAATCGAATTCTATTTTTACAGAGATAAGATCAAAACAGTGGTTTTTTGAGATAAACAAGCACACGATAGGGGATAGTAGCCTACAGGCTAGATGGTATCTGAGTAGACAATCTCCTCATTCGCTGTAAAAGGCTAAACCTCACCTCGCTTTTATTTTATACATCGTTCCGCCAAGAAGAACCGAGCACACTAACAGAGTAGCCCATAAAATAAAATCCTCGTAATGATAACCTACGGGGATTTTATATCTAGAGCTATTTCGTAGAATAGCGGAAAATCAATTTGGTGACCTCACCGGGAATCGAACCCGGATTGCAAGGATGAGAACCTTGTGTCCTAACCGTTAGACGATGAGGCCAAATTGTCGTTGAACCGAGATACAACTTGAAGAATTATACCAAAAACACGCCCCTCTGTACAGTAGTAGTTTGCGATACGGGGGTAGGCGGGAGGGCCCGCGGTACTGCACGAATGCAGCCCGCCGACAGCCCGTCCCTCAGTCCTATCCGTGCCGACCGCGGCCATGCTTACCGAGACCAGGCAAACTAGAGTAGATCACTTGGCCCACCGACTGTGACGTTGACGGTCTCAGTCGGAGTTGTTCCACTCGAGGTGGCCGCGTCTGAAGTCGTTCGATGAGCTCCGTCACAGCAGCCCGGCAGAGCGCCTCGGCGGTTTCGCGCCGCTTGTTCGCTGGCTGCTGGGCGACCTTGGCCCGCAGCTCAGAGAGCTGCACGAACACACCTCGACCAACATCGCCGCCATCGGTCACATGAGCGACCAAACGGTCGGCAGTGACGCGCGGTACTGGGTCGACTACGACCAACTCTTCCTTAATACCGCCGCGCGAGCCGACAGTGAGGGAGACATACATACACAGCGGAGCCGCCACCAGATACAGCGAGATGACCAGCTTGGTGCCGGCCGTCTCTTCCAGCGGCACGCCCTTCAGAGCCCTTGGCCAGACTGCTCGACCAATTCATAGTCTTCCATACCGTTCCTCCTAGAGTCGTACGGATAAGTACTGAAAAACTATACAATATTTTTAGGCAATTATATACTTGACGTTACCAAAGCAATTTAGTAATATTAAGGTATGAATGCAACAAATCTCATCGAGTTCTACAACGAGTTTGCCACCGAAGAAAAGTGCCAAGACTTCTTGGCTAAGCAGCGTTGGGGCGATGAGATTGTCTGCCCGAAGTGCGGCACCATTGGCGTCAAAGCTTACAAGCTAGCCAGTGGCCGCCTCAAATGTGCCGAATGTCGCAGCCCATTCACCGTCCGCATGGGTAGCGTCTTTGAAGATAGCAAACTTCCCCTCCAAAAGTGGTTCTTCGCCATCTACCTATGCACGAGCCTCAAGAAAGGCGTATCGTCAATCCAGCTTAGCAAATACCTCGGCGTCACTCAAAAGACAGCCTGGTTCATGTTGCAGCGCATCCGTTACGTTTTCGAGAACGGCACCTTTGAAAAGCTCAAAGACGCCGTGGAGGTAGACGAAGCCTACATTGGCGGCAATGAGAAGAACAAACATGCCAACAAAAAAACCAAAGGCACCCAAGGCTTTGGTAGCAAGAAAGTCAAAACCCCAGTAGTTGGCATGGTACAACGCGGCGGCAAACTCCACGCTGTCGTTACGGGCGACACAGGCAGTGCTACGCTTATGGGCTTGATCAGCAAGCATGTCGATTTGAATGCCACTGTTTACACCGATGAGCACATGCCATATCGCACCCTGCCAAAGCTTGGCTACAAGCACGAAAGCGTTAACCATGGCAGCAAAGAATTCGTAAATGGCATGGCCAGCACAAATACTGCCGAGTCGTTCTGGTCGCACCTCAAGCGTGGTATTGATGGCATCTATCACAATGTCAGCGCCAAGCATTTGCAAAAATACTGTGACGAATATAGCTACCGTTGGAACACTAAGGATATGACGGACGGCGAACGATTCGAGGATTGGTTTAGCAATATCAACGGCAAGCGGCTCATGTATAAGTCGCTCATTAAGAAGGCGTAAGGCCAGCAAAACGACTGTTATTCTTTGTCCTAGCGGATTAGGACAATAAAACCCATTTCGTAAACAGTAAAATTTGAATAATCGTGTCACTTACCTTATAAATATACGGTGTAGGTGGGGTTGGCAAAATACTATCGCTCAAAACAAGACAAACAAAAAAACAGAACAAACTACTACCACTACTACTCACTAACTACTGCATTAAATGAAACTACCTAAACTAACTCCCAGACAACAAACCATACTCATACTGCTATATAGATACAGATTCTTAAATCGTATCCAAATACAAACACTGATGGGTCATAAAGATTACAGGCGGATCAATGCGTGGCTCTCAGACCTCCGAGATAACCACTACGTCGAATGGATATACTCGACTGACTTTCTAGAAAAATCCAAGCCCGGCATTTACTATCTCGGCCTAAATGGTATCCGCTGGCTTAAGGAAAACCAAGATCACCCGATAGAGGAGTTTCGCAAGCGCTACCGTGAGTCGTCGCGCAGCCGAGGGTTCGCCGACCAATGTATGATTACTGCCGACTGCTGCATCGCCATGAATCGCAAGAATGAAGATGATGCTGCTACCAGCCGCGTTCACTACTTATACGCCACTCAGGCCGACTACCTCGACCCAGAAAGCGATTATCATTTCCTGAGCGAGTCCGATCTCATCCAACCCCAGTTAGTGCTCGAAAAGACGGTCGAGACCAAGAATGAAGTCACGAGTAACACTCGTTTCATTGAAATCATCGAAGCCACCATGCCTCGTCACCGAGTGCGAAAGCGGCTCAAGAACTACATTGAATATCTGGAAGATGGGTATTGGCAGGATGAAACGAATGAGGACGAGCCAAACCCGATCATCATGTTTGTATGCCCAACGCTAGCCGATTTGATTTACTGCAAACGAGCTACCAAACGATTGCTTGAAGAAAAATGGGGTGAAGATATCACCATGTGGTTTGCGACAGCGGAGAAGCTCAAGGCGCAGGGGATGACGGGGAAGATTTGGGAGGAGGTCAGCGCGCCCGAAGATGATGATGAAGACGAGGAAGACGACGATGAGGACTGATGTAGCCCAAATACGAACTTTCATTTGTACTCAAATGAAAGTTGAACTTATTTGCCAAAGGGAAATAAGTTTTGAGCCCCCATAAGGTATTATTAGAGCATGACAATCACCAAAGACACCAAACTCATAGTTTCTTTCTCCGCGAAGCAAAACAGCCTTGGTGCTGCTATGCACAATGCCGCATACGTCGCCATCGGTGAAAACGCCTTGTATGTCCCCATCACGACCAACGACATTCAAAATGCAATTGCGGGAGTGCGCGGTTTCAATCTCCGAGGTAACACCGTCTCTATGCCCCACAAGCAGGCCGTCATGCAATATCTCGACAAGATTGACCCGATTGCTGAAGCGATTGGCGCAGTTAATACGGTCTCAAACGATGGCGGTGTGCTCACTGGCTATAACTCAGATTGGGTTGGCGCTATGAACGCACTCAAGGAAGTAACAAAACTAGAGGGTAAGAGAGTTGCCGTAATTGGTGCGGGTGGCGCGGCCAGGGCAATCATTTACGGGCTGCTTCAAAACAAAGCAAAGCCGGTAGTGTTCAACCGTGATACAGCCAAAGCTGAGAGCTTGGCCAATGACTTGGGCGCTGAGTTTGGTGGGGATCTTGCACGCCTAAAAACAGTAGATGACTATGACATTGTCATTAACGCTACGCCAGTAGGCTCACTTGTAAGTGGTGTTGATGAGTGTATCGTGACTGAGGACTTTTTCAAGCCTAGCGTCGTGGCTATGGATGTTATTACGGTTCCGGCTGATACCAAGTTCCTTCAATATGCCAAGGCTAAGGGCGCAATGACGGTGCCTGGCTACCGAATGCTCATACATCAAGCCTTATTCCAGCTAGAGTTATTTACTGGTAAGAAAGCGCCATTTGAGGTTATGGAAAAAGCGTTGCTTGAGGCCTTGGGAAATTAGAATGACTAAGATGCCTAACTTGCCCCAACCCGAAGTAACCCACCCCCTTGTCAATGATCTTTTCGATGGCGTGCAACAAATCTTAGGCGATAATTTGCTAGGTTTCTACCTCGGCGGTAGTCTGGCTATCGGCGACTTTGACGAAGACAGAAGTGATTTGGACTTTCTGGTGGTCGCCAAGGGTGAGTTTACCGATGGCTCAATACGAAGACTTCACGAGCTGCACGATAGTGTGTATGCCAGTAACAAAAACCGCCTATACACAAATTACGAGGGCATATATCTAACCTCCGACCAATCAACCCATCCTAAGACCGCCGACATGCACGCACCGCATCTTGGTAGCGACGGACATTTTCAGATAGAAGACCACGGCGCGGATATCATCATTGACCTCTGGAAGATTAGAAAATCAGGCTTCGTAGTCTATGGGCCATCGCCTAGAGATGTTATTGGCGAGATTACTACAGACGATATGCTCCAGGCTAAAATCCAACTATTCAAAGGTTGGTGGCTGCCAAAACTCCAAGCGAAAGAACCGATGGATAATGAGTACCAGGCCTATGCCATCCTGACTATGGCGCGCATCCTATACGGCATTGAAAATCGCGATGAAGTTTCTAAGAAAAGGGCTGCTGTGTGGTGTGCAGAACGTTATCCGCAGTACACCGAGTTGCTACGTGAAGCTTTGGCTTGGGAAATGGGCGACCCACTCAACAAGCAGGGCGAGACGTATGATCTTATTCGGTTTGTGGCGGAGCGAGTATGACTAAAGCGCTTAAAGTATCTAAGTTGTATTTTGATCTCTCCAACAAGAGTGATTTTGATGGCATCGAAAAGCTCATGACCGAGGCTACGACCTATAGCTCCCAAGCCACTGGAGTCTACCTCGGGGTGAGCGATATTTTGGCGATGCAAAGAATATTCCACGCCAAGTTTACATCCCTGAAATGGCATGTAAATTCAGTTGAGGAAGTGAAACCTGGCGTCGTTCTTTTTGACTACGATTTTGTAGGCGAGCAGCCGGATGGTGAAAAAGTCGAGGCATCAGGCTTTGAATACGTGATTATTTACATGGGCAAGATTCAGCATATAGAGGTGCGGAGTAAGGCATAGATAAATGAGCGGCCAAGAAGAAAAACGAAAATGGGAAGACGAGGTAATCGAGAAGCTTGCCCCAGAGCGAGATAAACTTCAGGATCAGCTCAATGAGATTCGTGACCTACGAATGAATATAAGCCTGGCAAGTCGTGATAAGCGACGAGAATACCTCATGAAGGTTGGCGAGCTCTCTCTCATCGTAGGGGCTGCGATCACGCCGGTTATAATCGTTGCCGATAGTGACGTTCAATTCCAGTCATTTGCTATCATCGGAGTCGGCCTATATCTACTCAACGGTGTGCTCGCTCTATGGCGATGCAAAACACTTTTATACCAGGACGCTGAAGATGCACCCCAGGTAGGACTCGATCAGGAGATAATGCTTGAGCCAATTATCCACGCATACAACAAGATATTGCTCGACCCATCATCTAGCACCTATCAAGATGAATATAAGACGGCGAGCAAGGGGTTATTGGATAAGAGCAAGGAGATCCAAGCCCAAAAACAGAAAGTGACATTAGATTTCTGGGCGGACACGGCGCTTTATGGGTTTGTTCTCGCGACGCTTTTTGTCGCTCGAACAATTTGGCCATTTGCGAGCATTTGGTATTGGCAAGTGCTCCTATCTTTCGCGCTCCTCGTCTGCATTCTTCTGCTCTTGGGCTACCGTAATTCAAGGAAAAGTCGGGCAGCATTATCGCAGAAGCATGAGCTACTGCTATCCGAGAGAACAGCCTATCAAGAATGGCACGATAAGGAAGTGTTCAAATAATTGGCCCCGACGGTGATATTTAAAGTGGATTTAGCGAGGAAAATTATGACAGACGACAAGCCCTCCAAAGAACAGCTCAAGGATTTAGCTGAAAAAATTGGCCAAGATCAAGCCAAGGCCAGTCCTGCTGAAAAGCGGGTTAAGGTTAGTGAAAGTTTTGAGTCTGCGGTGAAGAAGATGGCGCAAACACCGCCGCCACCTAAAAAAGAGGCTGAGTAGCTTCTTTTTGGTTTTGGTAACGTCAAGTATATAATTGCCTATTTTTATATTTTAATCAATTAGAGTTAGCCGTTTCGACTTTTGCTCCAAAGTTCCTGGATGGGCGAATCATCAAAATCCTGTCCTAAAGTCCAGAGCATCTCAAAGAACTGACGCTGAGCCTCTGTGATATGTGCATTATGGATTTCTATTCCAAAAACCTCGCCGTCTTTCCAGTTGTAATACGCCGTCACGTCGTCATACACTACCGTCGAGTGAGTAACGGAAAAAACACCTTCAGGCACATAGCGACCATTCCATTTACGAAGTCGCTCATTGGCATGCTCTTCATACCAGGTCTTTTGCGACTCTACGAAGCTATCGCCAATAATACTCCGAAACTCAAGGCCACGATCATTGCAGGCTCGCGCCCATCGATCAAAGAATACCGCGTTTGTATAACGCTGCATATTTTCATGCAAGATGGAGAGACTTTCGGATTTTGAGCGTGTTTGATTCCAAAACATCTGCTTAAGACCGTCGGACCCCTGGTACGCCTGAACACGAGTGGTCGGTGATGCCAATGAACCTGCATCGATCTTTTGATGCAGGTCAGTCAAACCTTGCCGAAGCTCCTCGAGCTCCTGCTCTTTTTTGGTAAGCAAAATCTGCAGGTTAGTAATGGGAGCAGCATGAAGAATAGTCCGCTTATACCGAGTCTCTACCTCTACAAGATTACTCACCGTCAGTTCTTCCATAAGTCGATAGACACGAGTTCGCTCCACCCCTGAATGCCGCGATACGTCCGAGATAGTTTGTGGACCATAGGCAAGAAGAGCCAGATAAATATCGGCAATCTCTGAGGATAGGCCGAGCTTGAAAAAGTATGACCGGATGACTTGAGTATCTGTAAACACTCCTCCCTTTTTACCATATGTGCACTTTTTGCACAACAAATATGAATGAATTGCAATAGCCCGTACTATCGAGACGGTTAGCGCTGCCAGTAAAAAACAATTCATAAAAAGAAGGAGCTTACATGAGTGAGTTTGTTTCATCATGGCATTTTTCAGAACGCGAACAATCAGCAAAGCTAGAGCGAGTAGGAGAGGATGCGCTCAAAACCGTCGATCGCACGTACGGTGAAGGTCATCCAAATTACCGTCGACATGGTAGTCATGAGCTGGCGTACCACAATGGTCATCATGCTCGTGAAGTGGGCAGCACGGCATTCAAATTGTGCACACTACTTGATATGGATCCGCTTGTTCGTGAAACAGCACAAACCGCCGGGTATGCGCACGACCTTGTTCAACTGAAGGGGCGTGGGACTGACGAGAGAGAAAGTGCCGAATGGCTAGAGCGTGAGCTAAGTCGTAGCGATATCGTTCATCCAGCACTTCGCACAATGGGTTCATTTGCCATTCTCGGTACCGAGCCGCTATTCGCAGATGGCAAGCTTGTTGGCCAAAAGGCTATGCAGCTGCATTACCCCTCACGCGAGGCTGAACATATGGCAAAAAGTGTTGCCTCGGCCGATCTTGGTGAACTGTATCAACCGCAAGGACCGCTATTAGGACACCAGTTATTCCGAGAAATTAACGGCATGGCTCGTCCAGAGCAGTTAGATATGCAAAAACTGACTGCCTTTCAGCGCAACCAGATTGCGCTACTCGAAACCTACAAATACCCGCTACCAGAAGCCGAACGTACTCTAACCCAGCGCAAGTCGGAAGTCATAGCTTACAGTTCCGACCTTCTACACCAAATGGAGACAGGGTCAGTGGAGACATGGAACGAGGTTATAGAACGCGACCGTGCATTCATGCAGGGAAGGTAACTACGATCGATCGCCGCGTTGCCAGGGGGCCGACGTAAGAAATGAGGCGTAATAATCATCGTCAAGTGCAACCCGTAGTTCGGTAAGTTCCTCGGGTGTCGGGTCGGTACTCTGAAATGTCACGAAATTCGCCTCTGTTATAACGGCAATCGGAGTACTCTCGGCACCCTCACCCATAGTTGCAACGGCCCCTGCAGCGAGACCTTCGCAGACATTTGCAACCTCAACCTTAATAGATCGGCCAAAGAGATCAGACTTGCCCCTGTAGTCATTTAAAGCTTTGAAGCCGCTATGCGCGAGGCTCGTACCGATAGCGCCACGCCGCAGTGGATAGCTTGTACTATCAACAATTATGACACCGACATTTTTAACCATAAAACGGCGCTGCAGATACTGTCGTACTTGGTTTGCCGTTGACTGGGCATCATGCGGCCATAGTACATAGTCGCCGTTACCGTTCGACTCATCAATACCCGCAGAAGAGGTAAGCATGCCCTGTACGATACTAAAATGGTATCGATGAGAACTGTAGGAAGGATCTAGATAAAAGTCTGCTTCATGCCTAATGAGTTCATCTTTTGCCGCTTTTTCTTTATCTACGACACGAGACTCGCAGAGCGACACAACTTTAGAGGTGATGACTAAAATAGAGTTGTCACAAAACCCATGCAAAGAGTCATCGAGCAGTTCTGTCAAAAGCATTGCCCCAGCTTTTACGACCGGTGTTTTAATCGTGCTAATATTCATCACGTAAAAGCATAGCATACCTTGCGAAATGGGGACCGTTTAGGCATAATAGGGCATAAGCAGCATATTTGTCTAAATAGGGGGCAGACATTAAACCACTCACGCTCACACGCTTTTGGCATCGCCGTCTCTGCGAGGCGGTTATTCTTGTGTCCGGCATTATTATTGCCTTATATGTGTGGGCTTATTTTGCCAATGTCAAAAACATTGGAGCCGGTCTACTCGTTAGCGACCAGGCTGCAGCCATGGCTGCCGTGACGCTTATTATGGGTTTCGTCTCTTATTTATGGGCACCACAAAAGTATATAGAATGGGGATCTTTGGGCGTCTTCTTCCTCCTTACCGCTACTATTGCGCTGCTCGTTCTTAGTACGGGCGGCGTCAATTCACCGTTCATCGCACTTTGGATGCTAGTCTCGGTGTTCGCAGGTGTATTTGGCTGGTACGGACTCATCCCGTTACTGTTAGTTTCTTTTTTATATTTAGCGATGCAATACAGCGGGGGTACCCTCTCGCGCGAAATGATCGTTTCCGTTGTATTAACCGGAGAATTGCCTCTTGGTGTTAGTTATCTTATCTGGCATTCTAAAGAAAAAACCGAAGGTAAAGGTGACGACCGTGCCTATCATGAACTGGCGAGCGAACTAAGCCAAGTATCTGGCAAATCAGAGATTGTCATTAACGCCATTGCCGATGGAGTGATCGCCCTAAGCGGTCAGGGGATTATTCAACTCATTAATCCTGCCGCCCAGCAGTTAACTGGTTGGACTAAGCAAGATGCCGTTTCCCTTAATTATAAGTCCGTCCTTAATCTACTCGATAAGAACGACCACGAGCTCACACCAGCAAACGATCCCGTATCGCAAGTACTCGCCACTAATAAAGAGGTGAACGTAAGTGACCTCTCTCTCACAACCCATGCTGGCAAAAAAATTCTTGTCTCAGTTATCGTCTCACCGGTTGGGCAACCAGGTTCTGGTGTTATTGTCGTGTTCCGCGACATAACGAACGAAAAGCGCGAAGAGCGTCAACAGGCCGAGTTTATCAGTACAGCCGCACACGAAATGCGTACACCGGTGGCTTCTATCGAAGGATATCTTGGTTTAGCGCTTAACCCTGCAACGGCTCAGGTAGATGAAAAAGCGCGTGACTTCATTAACAAGGCACACCAATCTGTCGAACACCTCGGTAATCTCTTTCAAGACCTCTTGGACGTCAGTAAAGCAGACGACGGTCGACTTTCTAACAATCCTAAGGTTGTCGATGTCGTCTCCTTTACGCACGATATCGTAGAAGGCCTTAAGCCAAAAGCTGAGGCCAAGGGCTTGCATGTTCTATACAAGCCCCAGCCCGACGACGCCGAGGACAGAGCAGGGGAGCGTCGACTCAATCCTGTTTTCTATGCCAACCTCGACAACGACCATCTGCGTGAAGTTATCTCCAACCTTATTGATAACGCTATCAAATACACACCAAAGGGTGATGTTGTTATTGATATCGGTGGTGATGATAACGACCATATCATTATCAGTGTGGCTGACAGTGGTATTGGCATCCCTAAGGAAGACCAAGGGCACTTATTCCAAAAGTTCTATCGCGTTGATAATACCGATACTAGGGAAATCGGTGGAACCGGCCTTGGACTCTATCTCTGCCGTCGCCTCGTTGAAGCTATGAACGGCCGTATTTGGGTAGACAGTGAATACAAACAGGGAAGTACCTTTTACGTGGAGATCCCTCGCATCGATCATGAGGAGGCAACAAGGCTCATAGAGGCAGCCAGCATCGAAGAAGAACGCGAGATGGAACAACAAAAAATATCCGGCGTCACGCAAACGGCAACCCTAGATACAACGCTGGATACTCCACAGGCAGCCTTATCAACGGCAGCATTTCCAACACCTGCGCAGCCTACCATCATGCCAACTTCGCAAATGCCGCAACAGGCACCAGTTCAGCCCGTTAGTATGCCTGGCGAGTCTGTTTACACCAACCTCCCGGCAAAAGAGGTTGTACAGCAACTCCAAGCAGCTGGAAATCAAATTACGCAGCCCCAACAACCTCAGCCATACTATCAGCCACAAGCACCTCAACAACCCGTTTACCAGCCTCAGCAGCAATATACAGCACCACGTGCACCGGTCACGCCAGCGCGAGAGAATATACCGCTCACCAGTATCGAACAGAACCCTAATCAATATATTCGGCAACGAGGCGATATTCCCGTTCCACCCCGAAACCAAAATTAACCATAAGGGCTATAGTAATTTTTACCGACACTTAGTACAATAGAGGGTAATATGACCAAAATACTACTGGTAGAGGACGACAAAAGTCTACGCGAAATCTACGGCGTGCGCCTCCTGGCTGAAGGGTACGACATCATCTCGGCCGGCGACGGCGAAGCTGCGCTTGCTATGGCTATTAAAGAACGTCCTTCACTCATCGTGAGTGATGTTATGATGCCAAAGATCAGTGGTTTTGACATGCTTGATATTCTCCGCTCCACGACTGAGACAAAAGATATCAAAGTTATTATGATGACCGCTCTTTCAAGTGAAGACCAACGTGCCCGTGGTGAGGCTCTTGGTGCCGATAGATACTTGGTTAAATCCCAGGTAGGTATTGAAGATGTCGTTCGTACTGTCCATGATGTTCTCGGCGATGCACCGGTCAGCTCTACTTCAGCAGCACAGACGTTTGGCTCGATGTCTGCTCCACGCCCAGCACCTACGACTGCCATTCCAACACGTCCAGCGATGGCCGCCCCCCAAGCTTCACAAACAATGCCTATTGCACCACCGCCGTTTAATGCAACGGCAGCGCCTCAGCCTCAAGTACAACACATGCCTCAGATGACAGCTGCTCCAGCCGCACCAGCTAACGCGCTACCTCAACCAACAGCACCATTTTCCACTACACGTCCTGCTAACCTCGGTGAACGTGTTATTCACCCAATATCTCAGCCAGCTGGTGGTGCTCGATTGGATATTGGCAGCCTTATGGAACAAGAGCTCAACCAAGCCCCGACTCCTCAGCCCACAGCACCTCAACAGCAACCTCAACCACAGCAGCCGGCAGTGCAAATGACACAGCCTGTACCAAACCCGCTTCCACCGCCTCCGCCCGCACCATCCGTGCCGCTACAGGCCTCTCCACCTATGCAAGGCGCTCAGCCAACGCCGATGCCAATGCCTCAACCACAACAACCTCGCGTTGAAATGCCCGAGCCAAGCGGCATCTCATTCGAGGAAACACCCCGCCCTATGCCGACACCAATTGCGCCTCAACCACCCCGAGGCCCGCAGCCTCCTCAGGTTTAGTGGTATAATTGTCAGCAATGCCTGATAGTGAACAGTTACGACTCAATAAACACCTCGCCTTACAGCTAGGTGTTTCTCGTCGTGAAGCAGATTTACTTATCGAAAAGGGAAAGGTAACCATCAACAATACGCCAGCAACACTTGGCGCGCGATTTAACGAGGGTGATACGATTGTCGTAAATGGCGAACCTCTAGCAGGTTCAAAGGCTATGCGCTACCTTATGTTTCACAAACCCATAGGCTACGTCTGTTCACGGAAATCTCAAGGTGATATACCAACGATTTACACCATTCTCCCTAGTGAGTACCACGAATTAAAGCCAGTTGGGCGCCTCGATAAGGATAGCTCTGGCCTTATCTTTCTTACCAACGATGGTGATTTTGCCTTTCATATGACTCACCCTAAGTTTGCAAAAACAAAAATATACAAGGTACGACTTGACCACGACCTTGAACCACTTCATCAACAGATGATCAGTGACTATGGTGTACAACTCGAAGATGGTACTAGTAAGCTACAGTTAACTCGGATTTCGGACGATCGCCGAACTGAATGGGAAGTTACTATGCATGAAGGTCGTAATCGACAAATTCGCCGTACCTTTGCTTCGCTAGGCTACGAGGTAAAAAAGCTTCATCGGACCAACTTTGGCAATTATTCACTTGGTGATATGAAGCCCGGTGAGTACAAACTCGTTGATATGCAGTAGGTGATATACCTACACTTCAGAGGGAGTTCGCTCCCATCACAAAACACCATTACACTTATGCTCGCTAACTTATGCAACCTCTGTTATAATTAGCCAAAGTTATGGCTCGTAAATTACCAACCGTTGCAATCATTGGCCAAGCGAACGTCGGCAAGAGTTCGCTTTTTAACCGTATGGTTCGTGCCCAGCAGGCTATTGTGGCCCGCGAAGCAGGAACTACTCGTGACAATGTTCTCGGTAAGGTAGAGTATAAGCACCACTCATTTTGGCTCGTAGATACCGCTGGTCTTAAAGACCCGAACGATGAGTTTGAGGCAAGTATCCAAGAACAGATTACTGAAGCTGCAGATGCTGCAGATGTTATTTTGGTTATTGTCGACAGCAGCCAATACGTCAGTGACCAAGACCGACTTGTAGCTAAAAAAGCACTCAGGTCTAAAAAGCCAGTCATTCTTGTCACCAACAAATCAGACCTTAAGACCAGCCTGCCAAAAGACGAGTTTAAACGCCTTGGCATTAAAACGATTCTTCGTACCAGCGCCGAACACAACAGTGGTATCATAGAGGTCCTCGATGAAGTTATCTCTCACATTTCAGCTGAGCACGAAGAAGAGCCAGATGACATCCTTCGCATTTCTCTTATCGGTCGTCCAAACGTTGGCAAATCGTATCTTTTTAACACCCTCGCTGGTAAGCAGCAGGCGCTCGTAGCCAACATTGCCGGTACCACCCGCGATGTTAACCGCATTCGTGTCCGCTACAACGACCGTGATATCGAGATTCTCGACACAGCTGGTATGCGTAAACCAGGCAAGCAAGAGGTAGGTATCGAAAAGTTTAGCGTCCTGCGAACACTCCAAGCTATTGAAGAGTCTGACGTTTGTTTCCTACTAATGGATGTTAACGAACTCAATACTCAGCTCGACCAACGCCTTGCAGGCATTATTAATGAATCAGGCAAGGGGATGGCTCTTGTCATCAGTAAGTGGGACTCAGTTGAAGATAAAGACGCTTACACGCGTGATGCTTTGGCACCAAAGATTACTCGCACCTTCGACTTTACACCTTGGGCACCACTGATTTTCACCAGCAGCGTCACTGGACAGAACGTTACTAAATTATTTGACCTTGCTCTTGATATCGACGCACGTCGCAAACAAACGACAAAAACTCGTATCCTAAACGACTTGCTCCAAAAAGCCGTCCAAAAGCACCCACCAGCAGGCCTTAAAAATACTCACCCTAAACTGCGTTATATCGTCCAAACCGACACTACACCACCATGGTTTGTTATCTATGGCTCTAACCTTAAATTCGTTCACTGGAGCTACAAACGTTATCTTGAACGTCTTGTCCGCGAGACCTACAACTATGCTGGTACGCCGATAAAATTCAGTTTCCGCGACGAGAAACAAATCAAAGCAAACAACGAACGCATCGCCGAAGGCAAAGCGCCAGTTACTAAAAAATACAAGCAACAAAAAGAAGCAGAAGCTAATGAAAATAATCTTCGCCCAGGGCAATCCAAGTAAAGAGTATGATGGCACACGGCACAACGTGGGCTTTTACATGATCGACAAACTCGCCCAAACATACGGTGTTTCATTTAGTGCAAAATCGAAATTTCATAGCGAAATTGCCGAAACTTCAATTGGTGGCGAAAAAGTCCTACTCGTAAAACCAACCACCTTTTATAACGAAACCGGTCAAGCGGCACGCCTTCTCGTTGATTTTTATAAATGCGACCCGGCAGAAGATTTCTTAGTCATACATGACGACCTTGCATTGCCGTTTGGCACCATTCGCACACGGATAAGTGGTCGCGATGCTGGCAATAACGGTGTAAAGTCTCTCAATGCCCACCTTGGCCTACAGCACGCCCGCATACGAGTTGGCATCTACAACCCGCTACGCGACCGCATGCATGATGCTGATTTCGTGCTAGGTCACTTTACAAAAGAAGAGTCAGACGTACTGCCTGATATTTTTACACACGTCCAAAAGTATGTTGAGCAATTTGTAAACAGCAGCCTTGAACTAACAAAAGTTTCGTTATAGAACCAAAACCGCCCGAACGTTGCGACAGTACACTACTGCGCATACGCTCAAGGGCGGTATTCTAGGCTTGATTCTCTGCTAACGCGGTCGCTAGAAGCGTCCTTTCGTTTTTGTGCCGGAATCTATAGTTTGTTATACCACGCATGTGTCGCGTATGACAACTAAACTCCAAGAAGGGTGATAACCCAACCAACAATAATCACACCGGCAACAAGCATAGCCGCCTGGACAGTGCCAATTTTTTGCGGTTGTTCATGAATATCGGGGATGATGTCACTTGCTGCAACGTACAGAAAGAACCCAGAGGTAAGCGCAAGCAGTGGAGCAACGGCCGTATCAATATTTTTACCCATCACATATATACCAATCGCAGTGGCAATTGTTGCAATAGCCGTTGATACATTTGCAAGCACCACCGTCTTGTCTTTCCATCCCTTAGAGAGCAGCAAAGCAAACGTACCAAGCTCTTTTGGGATTTCATGCGCCGAGACAGCGAGGGTAGTAATAATACCCGTCGGAACACTCACCACAAACGCCGCACCAATAGCAAGGCCATCAATTGCATTGTGCATTAAATCGCCCAGGACAATCAGCCAGCGCTGACGTGCATTCTTGCCATGCTCCTCATGTTCGTGATGATGGTGAAACCAGCTCGCCATACGTTCGAGTATAAAAAAGAAGATGAAGCCCATAAGCATATAGAGCAACATCGTACGGGGATTGGCACGGCTGAAAGATTCGGGTAAAAGATCAAAAAAGGCTGCTGCTAATAGAGCCCCCGCACCAAATGGCATGGTTAAGAGTAACGCGAGATCACGACGTTTTTTAAAGTAGAGCAGCATAATACCGCCGGCCAGCGAGATTACGCTGCCAATTACGATAGCAAGTGTCATTAAGAAAAGAGTCATTATGCTTACTATAACATCAGGTTTTATTTACGCCTACCCATGAATATGAAACAAGCGTCAGAGTCATGCGGAGAAACTCCGTACGACTCCGACGCTCTTGGTGCTCTTGAAAACTCATCGCACATGCGGTGACCGGATCGCTCTGATCTGCGCCACGCCCCAGCCCAGAAGGCCGATGCCCAGCGCGAGAGCGAGCCACCCGATCTTATCGCCCTTCAAGATGAGGACGAAGGGACCCAGGCAGGTCAGGCTGATGCCCACTGACACCGTTCGGACCGCCACCAGCGTGGGCCGCCTGGCCATCAGCGTGAACAGTGCCACGAGAAAGCCGAGAACCCCGAGAACTGCGAGAACAGTCATGTTCATGCTCCTTCCGAGCATCGATGAATCAAGGAACTACAAAGTATATTTTATCATAATTTCAATAAAAAACAACCCGTCAAAGACGGGTTGAAATTATTTCTGGTACTTAAAAGGCGCCAGGTAAGGGTGGGCATCACCTGGCGCCTTTTAACCCTTTAACGCACCTCCTAGGAGGTAAAGCGTGACCCACCTCACACATACGAGAGGTCCGCCGGTTAAAGGGATTAGTATGCGTGCAATGCTTTTTTGTTAAAAAGTGGAGGGTAGAATACTTAGTAACACATTGCGCGCAACCTAACATAAGTTAGAATAGGGGGTATAAGGTGCGTTTGGTTGAACTCGCAGAACTCAACCAATCGTGTTCGATATTAGCACGTATTTGACATAATGTCAACAGGTTTTGCCATATTTTTCTCGAAAATCAATAACTCCACCTCTGATAAGCATAACTATTTACAGGCTTTAAACTCCATCCCCGATGCTCCTAAAATATGTTTTTTAGAGGCTCTATCTAGCGCGTCATAGTAGCATACATAATCTACCCTTATTTTGTTTTTTATAAAACAAAAATTATGATATTGTATTTCGGTACTGCACCATACGCCTGAAAAACAGGAGTGAACCATGGAAAGCAAGAAGTCTGTCACGGTCGTGATGGATGAGCTGGTCGCCGCTGGCCTCGAGTACACGGTGGACGGACTCGTTGTCTTCTCAGGCAACATACACCCCAAGCCGACTTCGGCGGTCATGACGGTCGCCGAAGCGAACGGCTGGCTCGACGGAGAGGGTGAACTCACTCAGGAGATCGCCGACTCCGTTAAGGCCTGGGCGGCCGTCCGCAGTCGGACCATAGGCCGCTCGTAGTACAAAACCTGCCCCTGTGAGCGATTCCTCCAGGGGCAGGACAGCACATGAGATTATTTTGAAAGTTAAGACGTACAAATTATTTTTGTCTAGTGCATAAGCGTTTCTCTGAATTTTGCCTGTTTTAGCGTTATAGCAAAAGTATTATACTGCTATAGTTCGTTTCTTCGAGTAAGAAGGGTATGTAATGGTCCGAGTTCTCAGCACGGGAGTGACGCCGTCACCGTACCACCCAATGCTTTGGGTCTGGTTCGACCAGGAGTGGACGACCGGTATCGTTGAAGTCGCAGCGGAGATGGTCGCTACAAACTCAGCTATCAAGAGGCTGCCGGTCAAGTTGCGGTCCTTGGTTCTGACGCTTGTGCGTAACGGAGTCATCGTTCGGGTTCAACTGGCGAAGCCAACCAGCGCAGACGGGCAGCAGAACTCGTTGCGCCTACAGGCTCGGTCAGTAGCGACACTGGCGGACGTTCCTCGACGGCTGCGAGAGATTGTCGAGACCCTCGAGGAACTCGCCGGATACGCAGCCAACAAGGACGAGATCGAGCGCGAATCCAGGAGTGAGAGAGCCCAACCGGGAATCTCCGCCTCGCAGCACGAGATCCACCAGCTTCGTATGCGCTGGCAGCTGGCGCTCAAGCATTACCTCGAATAGCAGGAGATGACGATGCCACGAAGTAGCCGCCGTAACGCGCGGCTACTTCGTGGAGTTACACAGGTATTATTTTTGATTACTTGACAAATTATAAATAGATATCAATAATATTTATATGTTCTGTAGAGCTTCGTTTTTAGAATGAGGCTCCAAACGTTCCGTGGATGAGGAGGAAACAGTGGCTAAGTCGCGCCTCAGTAAGAGCGGCCCGCACCGCCGCATGCCCAAGAAGCAGCGCTCGAGTTGGATACAGCGTCACATTCCATACTACGCACGCTGCCCAGACTGCTCAGCATACGCCGATACCTGGGGCAACTGGAAACTTGCCGTCCAGGCCCTATCCCACATGAGCAATATTGACATCACGCGCCTGCACTTCAACTCTGACGGCGGCGTACACATGCCAGTCTTGTGAGACTCCATACTCTAGTCCGCGAAGGCTGCCCGGCTCATACAACCGGGCGGCACTTCATGTCTAAGCCTTTACAAAACACGAAATGTTGCATACTATAGAGCACTAGTGCTTTACTAAATAAAGCGTTAGCGCCACCAAAAAGCCGAAATTATATATGAGCAAAAACCTTGTAATTGTTGAGTCACCAGCCAAAGCTAAAACGATCGAGAAGTATCTCGGTCGTGATTTTACGGTCAAAAGTAGTGTTGGTCACATCCGTGGTCTGCCGTCTAAAAGCGGCAGTATTGATGTTGCACACGATTTTGCCCCCCGTTTTGAGGTAGACCCAGGTAAAAAGAAGGTGATCGCTGAACTTAAAAAAGAAGTGAAAGCTGCCGACACCGTCTGGCTTGCAAGCGATGAAGACCGCGAAGGGGAAGCCATTGCATGGCATCTTGCGGAGGTATTAAAGCTTGATCCAAAGACAACTCACCGTATTGTATTCCACGAAATTACAAAAAACGCATTAGACGAGGCTGTTAAACACCCACGTACTATTGATATGCCCCTTGTCGAAGCTCAACAAGCTCGTCAATCTCTTGACTATCTTGTAGGTTTCGAACTCTCGCCAGTCCTGTGGCGCAAAGTCCGCCCACAGCTTTCTGCTGGTCGCGTACAATCCGTCGCAGTACGCTTAATCGTTGAACGTGAAGCCGAGATTGAAGCTCATCTGCCAGAATCTACCTTTAAGTTAACTGCTGAATTCCTACTCGAAGATGGCACAGCGCTCCCTGCAACCAGCAGCAAGAAGCATAACAGCATCGATGATGTCCGTAAAATTCTTGAGGCATTTGCTCAAAGTGATTTTACCGTTGCCGAGATTGCTAAAAAACCAGGCACCCGAAACCCGGGTGCACCGTTTACAACGAGCACCCTTCAGCAAGAGGCTTCAAGCAAGCTCGGATTTAGCCCACGTAATACTATGAGCCTGGCACAGCGCCTGTATGAAGCTGGTCTTATCACATACATGCGTACCGACTCCGTTAATCTTTCTACGCAGGCCCTTGGCGCCATGACATCATTCATCAAAGAATCATACGGTGAACAGTATCACCAGTTCCGTACGTTCAAAAGCAAGTCCGCCAACGCACAGGAAGCTCACGAAGCTATCCGTCCGACAGACGTCCGCCGTATGGACGCTGGTGCCGATGCTCAGCAAAAAAAGCTATACAACCTTATTTGGCGCCGCACACTCTCTACGCAAATGGCCGCCGCTAGTCTCGAGAAGACGACAATTACCGTAGCAGCCAGCAAAACAGATGAGCTCATGGAGGCAAAAGGCGAGATCGTTATCTTTGACGGCTTCTTAAAAGTTTATGGTCGCAGTGGCGACGACGTGCTACTACCAGAAGTTAAAAAAGGCGACAAACTCACTCTTGAAACCGCCGAAGCACTTGAAGGTCTTTCGCGTGGGCCAGCACGTTACACCGAGGCAAGCTTGGTGAAAAAGCTCGAAGAGATGGGAATCGGTCGTCCGAGTACCTACGCAAGCACTATTAATACTATTCAGACACGTGGCTATGTTGAGCGAGGCGATCTTGAGGGTGAAGAAAAAACAATTCAGAAGCTGACGCTCGTAAACGGTGATATCTCGCAAAAAGCCGAGAAGATCCAATACGGCAAGGATACAGGCAAACTCTTTCCAACGGATACGGGCAAGGTAGTAACTGACTTTTTGGTCAAACATTTTGAGCGTGTCATGGATTACGACTTTACCAAGGCAGTCGAAGCTCAACTCGACACTATTGCAGTAGGTCAAAAAGATCGCGTAGAGGTTTTGCGCGCCTTTTATACGCCATTCCATAAAATGGTAGAAGAGAGTGCTGGTGTTTCACGTGCTGAAGCGACTCAAACTCGTCACATCGGCGACGACCCAAAAACAGGTCTGCCTATTTTTGCCCGTTTTGGCCGGTTCGGTCCAATGCTACAAAAGGGTGAGCAGTCCGATGATCCCAAGCCATCGTTCGCACCACTTCCTACCGGAAGCCGCATAGAGACGGTCACACTCGAGCAAGCACTCGAAATGTTCAAACTGCCGCGACTTGTTGGTGAAACAGAGGATGGTAAAGAAATTAAAGCCAATATTGGCCGATTTGGTCCGTATATTGTCGTCGACAAGACCTTCGTAAGCATCAAGCCACATGATCCTCACACTATTACGCTCGATGAAGCCCGTCAGCTGTACACGGATAAGGTAAAGACAGACGCCGAAAAGAACATCGCCGACTTTGGCGACGGCATTAAGGTATTAAATGGCCGATTTGGTCCGTATATTACCGACGGCAAAAAGAATGCCAAAATTCCTAAAGACACTGAGCCTAAAAATATTACACACGAACAAGCAAAAGAGCTTCTTGATAAGGCACCGACTAAAAAGGCCCGTCGTGTTGTCCGTCGAAAATCGTCTTAACATCCTACACATTTGCAAAATGTGTATAAATATGCTATTATAATATTAGTCTTTTGCGCTGCTTAGGCGCGCATTAAAGCACACCACAATCCGGACAGATCAACGGAAGGACTCGTCATGATTGCCTTCGGTAAGCTTGCCGTGGGGACCGCGATCGTCGCGAGTCTTCTGGCGAGTTGCAGTTCGCACCCCAGTCGGCCCGCGACGATCGCTTCGCCTACGGCGAATGTCTCGTCTGTGGCGTCCGATTCGTGCACCACGCCTCAGCCCACGGTCAGCCCCGTGGCGATCGCGCCGCGCACCGATGGCATCTACACGGGCACCGAGACCGGCAACCACCCTGTTGCGGTTCGCTACTACGCGAACCATGAGGTCTATTACGGCGTTGGCCGTACTGACGCCTCAACACATGAGTTGCAAGGATGGCTCACCAAGCAGTACTCCAGCGCCAACGGCAACATCACTGGCCCCTGGACATACGACGACACGGGCGCGTTCAACAAGCCCAACACCAAGGGTGAGCTGAACAAGTTCTCCGTGTGGAAGTACACTGGTGCCACCCTCAACCTGCACATCGTCAGCACCTTCGGGTGTCAGCGGCCAGGAACGGTCCATGAGGAGACAATCTTCATGGTCTTCGTGGCCGATTCCAAGGTTTAGGAGCTTCATATGAGCTGGGCAACCACTCCCGTCAGGCGCCGTCGACTGCCATGGTACAAGCTCGTCTTGATCTGGCTGATCGTCGGTTTCCTCATGGTCATCGACTGGCTTCTGACGCCCTACTACCTGTGGCGCATGCTCGAAGACATCAAGCGCGCCTACGAGGTACCCGCCGCCCCATCCCGTCGATCCACTGTCCGTCACCAGCGCCCCGGCGCCAAGTGAGCATTGCTTTTTTCGGCGATCGCTCCCTGGCAACAGGGCGCTTTCGTCGTTTCAGAACATATTGATGATATAAATGTGAAATATTTTACAAATATCATATATAGTACAATATTAGATGCAGGCGCTTACTACATAAGCAATAACATATCGCAAATATTTAAAAAGTAGCAAAACACTCTTTACTATAGACGTCTACTTCATGCTATAATTACCTAAAGAGGGAAGGCTACTTGACATTACACAAATATTGTTCTATAATCGAGTTCAGATAGATATAATTACTAACTTTCTCGAGATAAGATAGAAAGGAAATCCGTTCGTCATGGACAACGCGACATCAGAGACCGCTGCAACACTTAAAAATGCAGTCAATGACATCCTAGAGGTAATTGAGCAGGAGCGTGAACGAGAAATCATCACGCGTCGTTTTGGTCTCTTTGATCGCCGTGAGACTCTTGAACAGATTGGCGAACTTCTCGGCATTACCCGCGAACGTGTTCGTCAGCTTGAAAAAGCTATCCTCGTACGTCTCAAAATCGCCGCTGAAGACGATAAAATCCCAGCAATTCATGATGTTGAGCGACTTCTTGTCCGTGACCTCTCTGAAAATGGACGCGTTGCTCGTGTTTCCGATGTTACAGCTCGTCTTATGAGCGGTGACGGTGATGCTCGTAACCGTGCACACATCGCTTTTATCGCTGAACTCTCTCCAAGCCTCGTTGTCGTTAGTGAAAACGATCACTACCACCACGCCGTAGGTATTAAAGAATACGGTGATGAGAAGAAAGCTAAAACTAGTGTCGATGAGATTGTTGGTACCATCAAAAAGCATGGTGAGCCACTTTCTATCGAAGCTCTACACGAGAAGCTAAGCTACGAAAACCCAACTCAGGTTCGCGCCCTCGCAAGCCTAAGTAAACACCTTGCTCACCTTAAGGACAACTGGGGTCTCGCTAAATGGCCAACCGTCAACCCAAAGAATATCCGCGACAAAATTTACGTTATTTTAGCTGAAAACAGTTCGCCAATGCATTTCTCTGAAATCGCAAAAGCCATCAAGGACAGCGACTTTAAGCGTAAAGACGTCACTAAGCAGGCAATCCACAACGAGCTTATTAAAGACAAGCGTTTCGTGTTAATTGGCCGCGGTATCTACGCACTCGACAACTGGGGTTTCTCTAAAGGCACCGTTGCCGACATTATCACCGGTGTTCTTAAAGAGGCAAAAGAGCCACTTCATCGCGATGAGATCGTAAAGCGTGTTCTTAAAAGCCGTCAGGTTAAAGAAACGACGATCCTTCTTAACCTTCAAAGCAAACCGCAATTCAAGCGAGTTGCAAAAGCCACATATTCACTTGACGAAGCGACCAACTAGGCTGCTTGCAAAGTGGTGACGGTGATGGGACAATAGAGGTTAGAATGACCATTCTTTTATGGACGATTAATTTGTTATTACAATGGTACGTTTGGCTGCCAATCGTACTTGTTTTAGCGTACCTTACATTTCGTAACTATCGTCGGATTGACACCTTAAAGGCATCCGAAAGTGTTCTTTTGATTTTAGAGATTCCAAAGGCTAATGATAAGTCCGAGCTTGCCGCAGAGCAGCTGTTTGCCAGTCTTCACGGTATTTTACGTGATCGCAATGAACTCCGACAAACTGGTGGGATTCAAGAACATCTTAGTTTTGAGATCGCCTCAGTGAACGGACAAATTCGCTTTTATGCTTGGGTACCTAAGACACTGCAAAGTTTTGTGGAAGGCCAGATATATTCTCAATATCCAACCGTCCAAATACATACTGCCGAAGAAGATTACGTTGCGCATGAGCGTCGCCATAGTGTTGTATACACCTCTGAAATTACTCTTGCCGACAGCGAGTTTTTGCCTATTAAGACCTTCCAGAGCTTCGAGGTTGACCCATTGGCCGGTATTACCGGTACGCTTGCTAAGCTTGAATCTACTGGCGAAGAGCTGTGGGTACAGGTGCTCGTACGACCAATTCCAGACGACTGGCATAAATCCGCCGAACGCTGGATAACTTCTGTTAAAAACGGTAATCCGTTCGGCTTCTTGACCGGTGAGACTAGCTTCAACTTCAAGTGGGTTGGCGGTCTTATCGCAGCGCTCTCAAAGCCGCCAGAGCAGGGGATTAGCAGTGGCACAACACCAAAAGAATTGTCTGACCGTAACAAAACCCGCATTGCGGAGGCTGAAAAAAAGGCGACCAAGCTCGGCTACCAAGTAAAAATCCGCATGGCATACCTGGGGGAGAGCACAACCAATGCTAAACTTCGCATGCAGGCAATTGTAGGTACCTTTAAGCAGTTTAACTCGACCAACCTCAATGGCTTCCGTATGACCGAGGGTAGCTTTAAAAAAGAAGACCTCGCCAAATACAAAGCTCGTTTGTTTATCGACCGCGGTTATATCCTCAACATTGAGGAGCTCGCCAGCGTATTCCACTTACCGCACACTAACGTGGAAACACCAAACATCGTCTGGGCGAGCAGTAAAACAGCTGAGCCACCAGCAAAACTACCAGTTATTACAGGTAACGATGCAATCGACGAAAATATCAGTGCCTTTGGCTTAACAAACTTCCGTGGCATCAACCACCAGTTTGGAATGCTTCGCACTGATCGCTCGCGTCACGTGTACATTATTGGTCAAACTGGTGCAGGTAAGTCTGGTACACTCGAGCTTTTTGCTTTGAGTGATATTTTCCATGGTCAAGGCTATGCCATTATCGACCCACACGGTGACTTCGCTGTTGACAACATGCGCTTTATTCCTGGGTCACGCGTCAATGATGTCGTGTATTTTAACCCGGCAGATACCGCATACCCACTTGGTTTTAATCCGCTCGAGGTAACCGATCCAGCCCATAAAACAAATATTAGCTCTGAGGTTATTGGCGTACTTAAGCGTATGTTTGGTGAGTCATGGGGTCCACGTCTTGAATATATTTTGCGTTACACCATTCTAGCGCTGCTCGATCGACCCGAGACCACCATGCTCGACATAACACGCATGTTGACCGACAAAAAGTTTCGTAAGGAGACGCTCGGCTATTGTACCGACACCGTCGTGCTACAGTTCTGGAACATCGAGTTTGCTAGCTGGACCGAGAAGTTTCAGGCTGAGGCGATTGCACCAGTGCTCAACAAGGTAGGCGCCTTTACAGCCAACCCCGTTATCCGTAACATCATTGGCCAACCAAAAAGTACCTTCAATATTCGCGAGATTATGGACGAAGGAAAAATTCTCATCGTTAATCTTTCTAAAGGTTTAATCGGCGAGGACAACGCATCTATTTTGGGCGCATTCATGGTTACCAAAATTCAGCTTGCTGCCATGAGTCGTTCGGACATCCCTAATGTCGAAGATCGCCGTCCATTCTATCTTTACGTCGACGAGTTCCAAAACTTTGCCACAGACTCATTCGCAACTATCCTTTCAGAGGCGCGTAAGTACGGCCTCAACCTAACCGTTGCCAACCAGTATATTTCACAGATGAGTGATACGGTACGTAACGCCGTATTCGGTAACGTCGGTACGATGATTTGTTTCCGCGTCTCAGCAGATGACTCACCAATTCTCGCCAAACAGTTCGAGCCTCAGTTTGAACCAAACGACCTTTTGCAAATGCACAACCGACACTTCATTATCAATATGGTTATTAATGGTGAAAAATCTCCAGCATTTAGCGCTACAACACTTACATTGCCACCGGCACAGATAGATAATACTGGGCGCATTATTGAAAATACTCGTCGTATCTACAGCCGTACCCGTGCAGAGATCGAACAAGAAATCACCAATGCTATTAATCCGCCCGTCGTTCAGCAACAGCCTAAACCAAAGGCCGCTGCACCGCAGCCAGCTCCGCAAGCCGCTCAGCCCGTCGCAGCACCCGTCGTATCTGCAGTAGCCACAGCAATGGCCGAACGACCGCTTGCACCGCTAGAAAGTGCCGTAGAGCCTGTAGTACAGCCACAATCTACAGCCTTGGGTGAAGAAGGTGAGCCTAAAAAGAAGCGCAAACGTCGTCGCAAACGTAAATCAGGCTCCATAGCAGAAGGTGAAATCGTTCTCCCTCAAGTAGCGCCACCCGCCGAACAGCAGCATGCAAGTAACGAAACTGAAATCCGCCTTCGCTAATTCAACTTGATAAATAGGATTTGATTATGTTATAAAAGGGAAGCATCGTCTCTCCCTCATCGAAAGGAATGCTAATGTCTATCCGACCCGTCACCAAGACATGTATGCAGTCTGACTGTAATACTACCGTAGCCAGAGGACAACTCGGCGACGACGACATGGTACGCGAGATCCGCCTACACGGATCTGTAACCAGTGTCGAGTTGCTTTCCCAGGGCATGGACATCGGAAGCTGGTTGAATGCCAAAGTCACACACGTCTCCAAGGACGGGAAGGTGACACACGCGATCTGAGACATGCATTCAGACCCACCCCGGCATTCGCCGGGGTGGGTCTGAGCTTAAAAATGAGTCCTCCAAAGGGCTATTTTTTTATTGAACGATACGTTCGCCCAAGACCCAGCAAACCAAAAACAATCGTACCTGCCACAACAATACCAATTATATTAAGAACATAAAGCGTGAGTGAACCCGCAAATGGAGTCCCACCTGGCGCAAGCCCAACAGCTGTTGCCACCAGGGGAGGCATAAGAGATACGGCAATTGCCACTCCTAGCGCCGCTGAGGCAACTTTTTGTCGTACCACGCCGCTTGCGCCGATCGCCCCGGCAACGACCGCAACCATCACCGCAATAACCTGGTTACCATTAAAAGAAATGAGAATATCCGGCACCTGGTCATTTTTAAGAATCATTGCAACCGAAATACCAATCACGAAAGCAATAAGCGATGAAAAGATGAGAACAATAATATTGCGTCCAGCATACCGCCAATCCCGCGCCACCAATCCTAAACTGATAGCTAAAATAGGAGTAGCCAGCGGCGCAATGATCATGCTCGCAATCACAACAGGTATACTATCGGTCAAGATGCCGCCAATAGCCACGAGTATCGCCCCAACAAGCAGCTTATAGTAGTCACCGTCTGGTCTTGAATTTTCTACGAACTCAATGATTCGCCGTCTTTTCACCGCTTGACTCAGCTTTTTTCGTTCATAGAGTAGACTCATTGCTACTCCGTTCGCTGACGAGCAAAGTTAACCATCTCATCCAAGGCATTCTGACCATCAGCTGTATCGAGATCGAATTGGTATTCATGATTTAACTGCGGTTGGTGGTTAGCAGGATAGAAGAGAGTTGACGTGTATACATCAAGTGATTGGAGTTTTTGTGCAAGTTCCGTTGACTGACCCAGTAGTGGATCGGCATTACCAGCTGTGATAAATGCTGGCGTAAATTGAGACGTAACGTAGTTCACCACAGAGGCTGTTTTTAGTTTAGGATCATGCAGAAAGTCCTGCGTGCCAGAGTAAGCCCATAGTACTGTATGAAGAAACTTACCAAATGGCCCATTGTAATCTGGCAGACTCAGATCATATGCCCCGCAGCTGAGAAGGAGACCCTTCAGCTTACTGGCGGGCAGTTTTGGCTGAATGCCAATATCGTTCGCATAGCTTTGGCTGGTAATAATATTCGCCATCTGAGCAACAATCTGCGATCCAGCAGAGTCTCCTGCCATCACAATACGTTTGTCATCAACATGAAGTTGCTTAGCGTTTGTCTGCAGATAAGCGAGTGCGTCATTCAGCTGTTGGATTGGCACTGGATACTGTTTTTCAGGTGCAATAGAGTAGTTAACGCTTATAGCCGTAAAACCCCGGCCTGCCAATATCTTCATATAATTATCAACGTCATCGTTGCCACCAGAAACCCAGCCACCGCCATGCACCCAAACAATAGTCGGAAGTTGTTTATCTGTTCCAGTAGGGTAGAAGGCATCAAGACGGGCATCTTTATCATTAGAACGGTACTGGGTATTCTCTACTTCCGTAATGTTCGCAGGAACGTATTTTCCGAGCGCCTGTTCCACTTTAGCGGAGTTTTTATCAAAGGCAGAGCGTATAAGAAGCGAGTTAGGCCACGGGCTTACCTGAAATGCAATCCAAACCAATAAGACGAGTACAGCAATAACCCCGAAGATCCACCCAAGCCATTTCCAGACACGCATATATCGCCTAAAAAAAGATTGTTTATTATTTACCTTATTACTATCTATAGGTTTTGTGATGGCCATGTTTGTTTTCCTGTTTTAGCTATACTTAATGTAGCACACCATCCGAACAACACTCAAGCGCACATTTTTGTAAAAAACGAGCAAATGTTATACTGAAAGTAGATACGAGAAAGGAGGAGATGTGAATACAGAATGGGACAGTGCCCGACAAGCCGCACGCAATCTTATTAGCCGCTACCATATTAGCGACCCTCCTATTAACGTCTTCGAAATTGCCAAAAATGAAGGCATTGAAATCGTTTTCTTTCGACCCACTCCAAAGACCGAGGGCGTTTCAGGAGTTCTAGAAAAAAACAAAAAACGCATCTACCTCAACGCACTCGAGTCACCAAAACGCCAAGCGTACACACTAGCACACGAGTTGGGCCACTACTTTCTCAAACACCGCACTAATGAATACGGCGTCTATCGCCGCGACACCACGTACGAAGTAAAGCTGCCCAAGGAGAAGGAGGCAGATATGTTTGCCGCCGAACTCCTTATGCCGCGCCGCATGTTACTGCATATTAAAAAAACGTATGGTCTAACAGATAACGATGCAAATATTCTAGCCAATATGTTTGCCGTATCCGAATCCGCAATGCGTTACCGCCTGAAAAGTCTGAAGAGTAAATACGATGCCAACGAAGAAGAAAACGACCAACTCTCAGACGACTAAGACCAGTACTGAGCCAACTCAGATAGCCGCCCCTAAAAAGGAACGGCGTGTTACGGCCGCCCTCGAAAGGGAACGGGTCTTACAAGACATCGATGACAATATCCTCAGACCAGAGGAAGCTACTCGTGTTATCGACTCCTTTACGAACGAACAAAAAGAGGCCATAACTTTTAGTCTTGAGATAGGCGCTCGCATTGAAAAAGCTCGCTCACGAGGATTGTGGGGGAGAGTACTCCTCTATCTTATTGTCATTGGTTTTGTAGCCAGCTATCTTATGGTTTTCCTTATTGGTATTGGCTTTCTACACTTCGAAGGTAATAGCTTCGCTGTTCCTTCCGTTGTTGCCGCCGGCATAATCCAAACCTACGGCCTCGCCAAAATCGCCACACAGTACTTTTTTAGTGACGACTCAAACAGCAAGAAATCGAAATAAAAATGCAAGGTTTTCAAAGAGCAAGGATAGACTATTATATACGAATGGGCGATCAATACTGGTCAGCCGCGCATCTTCTATGGTCTCTCGGTACTTTATATCCAGCGATGTCTAATTTAAATCTCTCGATAGAACTCTTTCTACGAGCCGTATGGCTAAAGGAGCAACAATTCGACACTGAAGAAGGAATGAATAGGGGATTGAACGGTTTTGGCAGAAGTTTAGAAGACAACAAACCCCACGACTACTCAGCAATGCTATCAAAACTACCCGACGATGTACGAGATAGACTTGTTGACTCCGGCATTGAGGGCTTCGTTATAATTGACGACAAGGTTGTGCGATATGGCGAGAGTCCAATAATGGGATATAGCAACAAACACCTTTATAAAGTCGATAAATTTATCAAATTCCTTCGCAATGAACTTAATTACCCCTCACCCAAAAGTAACTATGATCTGATCGCTAAGAATGTTCATGTATATTACACTCCACAAAACCAACCACGAGCGCTACGAGGGGTAAAGCTCATACTTGGTGCTTCTCATCTTGATTCACAGAAGAAAGAACGACGCAAGCTAAGGAAAATTCTTGAAAGAATAAGGAAGAGATCACAATAACAGCCAAAAAGCCCACCATAACAGATTAATTAGAAGTTCCATTTTTGTTCGATTAAGAATTACAAAATCTTGGATTCGAACCAATCACACTTATCAACAAAAGCCAGCTTGTAGGTCATTTTTAAACAGGTCTAATGGGACTTAAAGACCGTCGGACTAGACAAAAGCAGCATAGCTAAATGGGGGAAGTGTTTATGAAGATATAAGCAAGCGGAGCAGAATAAAATGCAGCGTGTGTTAGGTCATAAAGCATAAATAGATTTTGAGTCGCACAATATATCTTGTACACTTTTTTGACTGTTTGTCAAAGATAGTTATGCTTTAACTGAGGTAGAAGCTCAAACAATGTTGCATGTAAGATTTACTACAGTGCGTCAACAAACCCATACATAACATCGCTATAATTGCTTCTTGCGAATATGAAGTAGCATCCTATAGAACTCAGGCTTAGCTGAAAGTTTAAGCATGCGACTACCAGCTGTACTTATAAGAATATTCGTATCAATGTTATTCAAGGCATCTCTAGCCATGTTAATAGGCCTGCGCGGCAAATAGTAAGCGTTAGAACCAACATTATTTATATACAGATCAGAGAAATACTTTACCTTACTAGAAATGCTATGAGGCAACTGAGGCGAGAAATCAACGATCTCTGTTACATCATCGGGCAACATGTGACCTTCCAACATCTTAAAATAATGCCTCTGTATATTAACCCATATTTCTTTCGCGTTAGAGTCGAAGTAGCTATCGTTGATTTCAACAGCTTTATCATATTTCTCAACATCTGCGAAAAAGCTGTCAAGAGCACTCCAATCCTCAAGCTTAAGCTCAGGAAGTAACGCATATTTATACTTACCCCAGCTAGGGAGTTTGAGAAGATACCGCGACTCCACTAAGCTACCCTCGCGGTCAAAGTCCTCCTTGATTGTTCTCACCTTAGTCGCCACTGTCTTAAGCTCTGAATAGACCACTGTTGCAGCCTCTTGGATCTGATCCGCTTTTCCTCTTACGTACAAAATATACGCAATCAGTCCAACACCTAACGTAACGATCGCAAAAAATAAATTGGAGTTTAGAAAACCGTCTTTATTCACATACAACCAGTCCATATACGATGATTATACTATAGAGTGACGGCATGTCAAAGTAATATCATAATAACAAAAGTATGAAGATGAGCACTAACAATTCACGGAATCGCCGACGTTCTTTGTCCTATCAATCACATATACCGTAAACTGATCTGGCTTATGATACAATGCAACCAATGTATATATTTTTATTCTTTTTGCTCACCCTCGTAGTAGTTACAGTTCTCTTGAACAGACAGACAACCAGAATAATACCAGCGAAAACCTATCATTTCACTAAAAAAGACAAGGTGATGACCGTGGCCGAATCACGATTCTATGCCAGCCTCTCTCACGTGATAGGTGATCGTTTTTTCATATTGCCCCAAGCTCATTTAAGTACTTTCGTAGACCACAAAATAAAAGGACAAAACTGGAAAGCCGCGTTTAGTATAATAAATGGGAAATCCGTTGATTTTTTGCTAGTTGAAAAGGAAACCTTAAGACCAGCGGCCGCAATCGAACTCGACGACTGGTCTCATAACAGAGAAGATCGAGTCCAGCGCGACGAAAAAGTGGCCTCTATTCTCAAGGAGGCTGGGGTTTTATTCGTCCGGTTCGACAACCCTGATGTAGATGAAGGGGTTATTGTAAGCACCTTCCAAGAGATAGTTAACCAATCTTCGGAAATTCGTAAATAGTATAAAATTCAGTTTTATACGTGTGAGTAAATAGATCAACCGCAGGAAGGGGTAAATTATGCCCCTTTGTTGGTCGAGCGAAGCCACGCGAACACCAATAACGTTTCTTGCCGGCAAAAAGGGGCATGTCTTTAGTAATATACTTTGTAACATACGAGCCTATGCGACCAATATCATCGGACGTCTGACGGATCATTTTTACGGTGCTATGACCAGCTTTATAACTAGCAATATTCCATACGGTTTGACCCTTATCTTGGATACCACCGTCAGTCAGCATTCCATTATAGCCGTAAAATAAGGCATGAAAATGGATGCTTTTACCGTCTTTATGATATTCAGGGACTATTACATAATCGAATCGACCATGTTGTTTTTGCTGCGACTTTAACCAGTTAGACATGACATTTTTGAGTTCAGAGGGGTTTTGTCGATCATGCACAGTATACCCAAACTTATCAACATTTTTAGTATCCCCGTTAAATGTAAATGTGGCGAACATATCGAATTTATTACAGAGCACAATATCCTGTATCTCTGATTTTGCACGACGCAAGCTGCGATCTATTTTTTGAAAGTCGGAGGTCTTATTTGTTGCACGTTTCTTCTTTTTACCTGGAATAATCATCGTTTTGTCTGGAATAAGATAGGGCTTGTGATATACGACGTGCTTAGTTTTATGTGGGTACTCCTTTGAAATACTATAGATAATTTCAAACTGCGACGTGCCAGAAGTATAGCTATACTCATCGTCCGGCATTTGTAGCTACCCCTTAAGTGTCCCTATATCAAGTAGGGACACTTTAAAAATTATTATATTGTGCAACTGTTTTTATAGTACGGATAACAAGGGAAACACTCTCTTCATGACCATCTGCATAGATTTTCTTTAAAAATAAGATGTCTCGTATAGGAAGATAAGAGAGACGCCTCTCGTATGTGCTAAAGAGAATAGGGGTCTTGTTAGCCGAGTCGATATCTAAAGCAATCTTTTTTAGATGGTTCTGTGCTTCTTTTTTGGTAGGGAAATAAGCCCCGATTATGGGGTGGTCGCGTTCAAAGATTTGATAGTATTCTTGATTTTGCATAATGCTCCTGTAATAGGTTAGTGGTGGTAAGCAGGACACGCGGCCGGAGGCCTCGCGTGTCAGCCGGGGCAATATTTTTCACTTCTCAAATTATCCATATTTTTCAGGCCTCTCATATTCTTTACCTTTTAAACGACGACTTTTTACCATTGACGTTTACATTTAATTCACTCATATTTTGCATTTCGTATTGATCTCTCCCCGACACAACTTTTTGAAAGGTGTCATAACTTTCACGAATTTTGCGGGACTGGAAAAACCAACCTCGTCGTTGCACTTTTCCCATGTACGAACCGTCGTAATCTTTATCTAGCGTCATTGCGTCATATGCTTTTTGAACAGTTAGTGTCGAAAAGTAGGTTTTGCAAACAACCATGTTGTCGCACTGCTCACGGAGAGGCTTTGCGATACGGTCGAAAAGCTGCGACGTGGCAACGATAAGCTTGCGCTGTTTGCGTTGCTGGCTGATCTCCGTAAAAACGTACATCGGTATGTTTTTAGAATCCAACGCATTGAGATATGTGTGGATTTCGTCGATAAGATACACGACGCCAAACGTACCATTATCAACAGAGGTGAGCGCAATAGAAAGCTGCTCGAAATCTTGGAAATAGATATAGTGCTTCGTAGAATCAAAGTCTGGATGCGCGATGGCCTGGCAAATCTGCTCTGGCGTTTTGACAGTAATGCGCCTGTACCCTGTAAGGATAAGATTCGACACTAGCAGAAGGCGGGGATAACTATCCTTAAGCAGATTAACATGGCGAACGGCAGAAATGGTTTTGCCACTACCTTGGCGACCGACATACACCTGTGTGCCGGAGGGCTTAAAATAATGCGGGTCTTTGCTGCGTAAATAATCGTCTTTGATAACGTTAAAGTGCATCTGCATTTCTTTTTTGAGTGTTGCTAAGTAACCGGCCATAGCTATTTCACATTCACCACGGGGATTTTCTTCAAAATCCACATTGTTAGGTGGTATATCTGCTCAAAGGTCAGAAATGCTAGGAACAAAACCATCAGAACATCGAAGAAAACAGGGGTATAGAAGTATCTCAAAAGCCCAACGGTAGAACCGACAGTAGTCACGAACCAGTTGCCGGCGCTCATGATGGTGTCGGGCATCGGAGGCAAACTAGGGAGTATGCCAAATACCGATGTAATTAGTGTTTGTACCGCTGTTAAAAGCCAATCTATTAACATATTAACCTCTCAAAATCCTCATATACTTATGGTAAATAGCTACTATGAAAAAATACGCTGTCGTGCCGATAAGGGCCGTTTGCAAAAGCTGCCATAATGACGGCCAATATTTCTCAATGACGCCAAAATCAATACCGAACACAGGTATGATGCCAGAGGGGGCAGAAAACGTTTTTACGCAGTAGCCATAACTATAAAACGATTGACAGGCATCACCGTTGTTTTCAATCGTCAGGGAAGTGAAGAGGTCTTTGAGAAACGTTATAATCCACGCCACAAAACCAAATTTAGATTGAAAGAAAGAGCCTAAAGCATTAAACGTGTCCGAAAGGTGATTTTGTGCAGGGATAAAAACGTTTAAAACAGTTTCGCCTATATTTGTTGCAATGTTACTAAAAGTCGTACCTATGTTAGTGAAAAAATCACCGATAAAACTGCCGACAATGCCAAAGAAAGTCATTACGTTACCGTAGTAACAAACAAAGTCTAATAAACCACAGGTGTTATAACGTGGGTCTACGGTTCCCCCGCTCGGTGGGGTAGTTGTCAGATCTTTATATGCTTGGGGCAATGCGTCGTATTGCGACTGATGTGCTGTTTGCCATGCAGCAGTCAGGTGGAGAGCGTAGACCGTAGACGTTGAAAATGAAGATGAAGCAGGTGGGTCGCAGCCTGGATAGCTTAAGGTCGAATTATCCCAACGGCAAACAACCTGTGCTGTAATACTCGTGGTTGCCGAACCATCCGACAAAGCAAAGCCAGTATCAGAACCAACCATTGTAATAGATGAATTACCATCGTAGTCGAATACGATGTAGTTCATATTGCGCCAGTCTGAGAAATTGCTGCCAGAAGGAAAAGCGGCATCGACTTTTGTCTGCCACTTCGCTGGGTCATACGGCAATGATGCGGTGGGACTATAGGCGTGTGCGGTACTTTGTGGCAATAAAGTAGCAGACACGGTAATAGCAACTGCTAAAAAAAACAGAAACGACCGACGAATATAATTAATCACGACGACGACCAGTCATCTTCTGAATAAGATACCAACCGATCATAAAAGTCATAAGGATTGCGACCTTATCGGCAAAAGTGAGAGCATCCACTTTTAGTGTCTCCGGTGACGATCGGTAATGTTAAACGTGGCATCGAAAAAGATGTCTAATACAACTTTGATACCCGCCATAACAGCGAAAATAGGGAGACAGTAAACCATATCTTGGCCTACCTCTGATAGAATTTGTGCAATTACGTCGGTATTAGACATCTAATTTATCCTTGTGGGCGAGGTATAAACTAAAAATGTTTGTTGCCAATATGAGCGTTAATATAAATATTTGCATCGTCTTACCTTTCCTTTAAGGGTTACAGTCGCCCACCTTATCGGCCTGATACGCGATGGGCGAGTGTAACCCCCCGACTTTTGAATGGGGTCGGGGAGTGGGCTATTAGACCTTGCCTTTAGAAGCTTTATTCACGAACTTACGCACAAGTGCGATTCCGATACCGAAAGCTATCAAAGGAAGAATAATAGGGAGGTTGTCGGTCACCATGCCTGAAACAGCTGTTACGATAGTCGTGCCAGCGTCGGCAGGAAGGATTGCTGTACCTAATGTGTTAAGCATTTTCTCTATATTTCCTATTTAATTTATCTACCCCTAGATCGACCACTGTTAATCATCCAGCTCTAAGGGGTTATCTGTTGACGTTCCATTTTTGTTCGTATCAAGAAGATCCTGTAAACCGAACCAGTCGCGCTTATCGACGAAATTGTCGATCTGTAAACCATTCTTAAAATGGATAGTCATAACAACATAAGGTTTGCCAGTTTTTGGAGAGTCACGTTCAAGCAGGGAAACGCGTGCGACTTTTGAAATAATGTTATCGGAATTGAGAGCCATAATTTGTATCCTTCGTTTAATTTATGTTCGTAGGATAGCAATAGATTATGGGTCGCACAATATATCTTTTACGACATTAACTATATGGATATAAGATGACTATTGATACGTCTAGATTTACAACAAATAGACCACATAACCTTGCGAGCGGGGCCTCGTATCATACAAGCATCCCCAAGCATACATTCTGCAACTAGTAACACGTTACCGACACTTGATATGACCGAGGCGTACTTAAAGAGGTCTTCTGGAAATAGCGATGATTGACATACACCAGCTAGTTTTCCACAAGCTTATATATTTTGCGTAGACATTGATTTTTTACATTTTCATATTTTCGTATAGTTTTTTGACTTTTTTATCGTTTGGATTTTTAATATTTCATATTACCCCACTCCCTCCCTTTCCCTCTCTTTTCTATAAAAATTTGCTTTTTTATATTTTGATATAATAGTATACTTTTTTCGCTTCACGTATACATATAGAACAAAATTAGAACACTCTTATGGAAGGAGAGAAAAGCGGTCGTAAACTTGTCTTTTCAACTAACGATAGAACGCTTCACCGCTCACCCGTACATCTAAGTACTGCGGCGTTTGCCCGTGCGTCTGCAACCAGTGCACTGCACGGGCCATATCCTCGACTTGCTCCCCTACCCCTCTATCAATCGAAAGCTTAATGGGATAACTTATGCCCTGAAGTTGCAACTCAACCTCTCTTGTAGTGCCCTCGGGAATAATAACTTGCACCACAGTAAAACCTTGGTTCTTCGTAAGACCAACAGCACGGCCTACAAATCCAAGAAAGCGGTTACTCGCAATAGCTTGCCCAGCCTGAACCTGAATGCCGCTCTTATCTACCACTTGTACAGCAGGGGCAGCAAAGTAATTATGCGCAAACGAAGTTCCCGTATTATCTACATACTCCTGTTTGCCGTTGATACTCCAACCAACGATTGGATGCCTGAGAGTCACGGTGAATACCGACTTACCAAGACCAGCAGAGCCATCAATCGCGATAGAGGCAATCTCTGGGGATTTAGCCTGAAGATATTCACCTAGATGTTCGACATTCGTCACAAAACGAAAACGTTCAAGAGGCTGAGAGGATAGATAGTCATCAATTGTTTTTGCATAGCTTGGATCAAGGTTCGAGGACATGTCTGATGCCTGAATAATAGCCGTTGCTGTAAACTGTGACACTAAAAAGTAAAGCAAGCCAGAACCTATAAGTACCAGAAGAAGTGTCGCTCCAATGTGGCGGCGCTGACGAGCCAGTTCATGCGCCTGCACACGTGGTGATTTAATCTGTGCGCTCGATTCACCGGGACTACTAATCTGCGAAGATGAGCTACCGGTTAGCGTACGGTTACGCTTAAACGAATAGCGTTCGTCAAACTCACGCGATTCTTTATTTTCCTCATCCAAAAAATTAGCCTGCCGGCGGCGTGGCGCATCATCCTTCTTTTTCTTAGAAAACAAAGCCATAATTACTACTGTTATTGTAACAAACTTACGCTTATTTTACTGCGGAGAGAATAATTTCTGCCATCTTTTTTGCAGCATCTGGTTTAGAAAACTTAATGAACTTACGACTCATATCTTCCATGTGGGCCGGATTAGCTAATAGTGATGTAAGTGCATCTACAAGCAACTGAGGATTCTCATTAAGTTCATGGTCGTCAATGACTTCTACTGCGCCGTTTTCAGCATAGACACTGGCATTTTTAAGTTGGTGGCCACCAGTCAAAAAACCATTCGGTACGAGAATAGTAGGCTTTGCAAGCGCGGCAAGCTCTAGAATAGTCGTCGCACCAGCACGAGTCACCACAACATCAGCAGCGCCCAAAAGCTCTGCCATGCCGCTGCTGACAAAGGCGTGAAGCTGGTAGCGAGGATCGCCATCAGGGGTCAATGCACGCATCTCATCGTACTGCGCCGTTCCCGATATAAGCACGAGTGATGTCATTTCAAGCAACGCGTCCATTCGTTTAGCGATTGCGTCATTAATACGCTTCGCACCCAGACCCCCACCGGTCACAACAACAAGTGGGTGTTTAGGATTAAACCCATACTGCACCTTAAGCGCCTGCCGTTCACTGGCACTAAACGGTCTAAAATCGGTATTGATTGGGATGCCAACATAGTGCGAAATATTCTCTGGATAAGGGTAAAACTTAAGAGGTGCACCAGTGGCGATTTGCGTAGCCCATTTAGCAAGCACGCGGTTTGTAAGGCCCGGATGAGCATCGGAATCGTGAATGACAAGCGGAATGTTGAGCACTTTTGCGGCCATGCCGACTGGCAAGCATACAAAACCACCCTTAGTAAATACAACGTCTGGCTTCCATAGTAAAAGTTTTACAAGACTCTGCACAAAACCACAGCCTACTAAAATAGCATCCCGGATGTTGGGCAGCACTATAGAAACAGGGCGCAAAAGCTGACGCCAAAGTGGTAAGTTATGATACCGACGCAGTTTACCCGAAAGAATAGTCTCTACAGGGATAGAGCTATCAAAATGCTCCATAATGCTGCGCGCTTGAGGGGCGAATTTTCTATCGCACCAAAAACGAATTTCTGCCGATTTATTGTCTTTTTTAAGCTCGCGTAGAACCGCGACCACTGGGGTTACGTGACCGCCCGACCCCCCGCCGACTGCCAAGATTTTCATAGTCATTCTCCTTATTTACAGATCCGTGAATAGTATACCTAGATAGTTGGAATGCGAGTCCAAGTGCTCCGGCAATGAATATCATGCTAGTGCCACCAAAGCTCAACAGTGGCAGCGTAATACCGGTCAGCGGTATAACACCTATCATGGCGCCCACATTCAATATAACATGCGACGCGAGCCAACCGAACACGCCTGCGACAGCGAGTTTCATCCATATGTTTGTTAGATGATCAGTGATTTTTAGTAGTCTCATAAGTAGCGCACCAAAGATAATCAAAATAACCGTTAGACCTACAAACCCAAACGTTTCGCCCATAATTGCAAATACTGAATCGTTAATCGCCTCCGGCAAATATCCGGTAGCCTGGACGCTGTTACCAATACCCACGCCCAAAAAACCACCACTACCTATCGCCATTTTGGCATGTGTAATCTGATAATCAGCTCCATTGGTATCGGTCGAAGAAGAGCTACTGCCACTACCACCAAAAAACGTCTTCACGCGGTCAATACGATGTGGCGCTACTATAATAAGCAAAATACCCAACACAGCCGCAACACCTAGGAGTGCGAGTCCGACGCGTTTATTTACCCCAGCCACCATCATCATCGCCGCCACAATCGCAATTAACGAAACACCCGTGCCCATGTCCTTTTGAAGTACAATCACAAAAAATATAGCAACTCCAACCAAAACACCTAGAGGGATCAAAGTTTTATGAAGATCATTCACACTACCCTGTTGTACCCGAGTACCTAAAAACCCTGCACCAAACACCAAGATACCAAACTTAAGCAGCTCAGCTGGCTGGAGGCTTCCAAGTGGGCCAAGCTCAAACCATCGGCATGCACCCAGCGTACACTGTGCAATGCTGCTGATATGCAAGATATTACCGGTCAAGAACAGCAATACGCAGGCGCCAAGCCCCGCTAAAAGAATTTTTTGTGCATGTTGACGCATCCACTGAAACGGCGTAAATGCTACAAGAAAGAATGCGCCAAGAGCAAGGAGCAAACTAATCGTCTGTTTGGCAAAAAAATATGTACTAGTGTAATAGTCTGTGCCGTAGGCATTATTCAACACGTTCGCACGCTGTGGTCCAATAGCATACATAATAATCAGACCAAGCAGCATTAGCAGCCCCATATAAAGAACTATCTGATAATCGGGGCGATGACGTCGAACGACTGACTGCGCCGCATCGCCCACCTGTACGCGCAGTTGTCGAACTTTCTCCATAGACTAAACATGACCTCCTGTGAGAGCTAGAAGAACACCTGCAAAACCAGCAACACAGGCGATCACCCAAAAACGCATAGTTACCTTTGTCTCAGGCCAACCTTTCGCCTCAAGGTGGTGATGGATTGGTGCAGAGATAAATATTTTGCGATGAAAAACGCGCTTGCTAACGATCTGGATGAGACTCGAACCCGCCTCTATGACAAACAAAATACCAATGATTGGCAAAAGGAAAAGCGTATTGGTTAGCATCGCCACTACACCAAGGCTCGTTCCAAATGCAAAACTTCCAACATCGCCCATAAAGAACCGCGCCGGATAAATATTAAACCACAGGTAACTGAGTAGCGCACCTAGAACTGTGAAGCAAAAACCAGAGAGCAAAAGATGGCCTTGTAGTAGCGCAATCATTCCGAATGATCCGTAGCTAATAGCGAGCAAGCCGCCAGCCAGGCCATCAAGACCATCACTGATATTAACGGCATTGCCTGTTGCAACAACTGCAAAAACGAATAGTGGTACGATCCACCAGCCCAAAATAATATCACCAAGATACGGTAGATGAATGCTGTTATAGCCAAGTTTTGCATAGAAGAACCAACCGAGAACAAGTGCTACTACGGTAATCATAGCAAATTTCAAACTTGAACGAAGCCCTGCAACACCGTTACCCTGCCCACGGATATTGATCACATCATCAAGTAGTCCTACCGCGCCACCGCCAAAAAGTGCCGCCAGGGGCAACCACGTCTGCGCTCGGTCAAGGTTAAAGAAGAACGTTACAAGTCCTATTGAAACAACACCAATAATACCCGCCATGGTTGGAATGTTACGCTTAAATTTATCAGCGTGGAGTTTTGTGAAGACTTCTAGCTTCTCTCCTGTCGTACTGGTACTGCGCTGTTTTTTCCAAAACTTATAGCGGTATGCTATAAACGTGTATACCGGTGTTAAAAGCATTGCCAGTAGAAAAGCGCTGACGCTCAAAAGAAATGTATTAGTTAGGTTATGTGTCAGCTGAATGTGTTGGTCCATTTTTATCCCTTCGGTTGCAACTTCATGTACCCTAGTAGCCAGTTCGAAATATCCGTAAAAACTGGCATGGCGTCGGTATTGCCGGCAAGATTCATGTTTTTACCTGATACTTGCACCATTATGACATATTTCGGCCCCTTACTCGAGTTAGAATCGCCGCCATAGCCAAGATATGTACCAATCGTCTGGTTATCCACATAGCGACCGTTTTCAATTGTCTGTGATGTACCCGTCTTGCCACCAACATAATAGCCTGGCCTATCTTTGCCCGCATAAAACGCCGAACGAGCATCGTGTACCATTGTACGCATCGTATCCGAGGTACTTGGCTTAATAACATTATCGGTGGACGTCTTAGGTTGTGACGGTGTAAACGTATCGCCCTCATCATTCATTGTGCCAGCAACAATATACGGCGTGTGGTACGTACCCCCGTTCATAACCGTGCTAAATGCCGCGCCTACCTGTAACATGGTCACGTCTAAGCCCTGTCCGAATGCCATATTCGAATAGCGCACAGCGTTACCTTGTGGATCACTCGGCGGAATAACCGTACCAGCCTGTTCATTTGCCAATTGAATACCTGTGAGCTTGCCTAGGCGCAGCTTGTTGTGAAAATAGTCATACATCGCGTTGCGAGCATCAAGAGTAATATTCGTACCATCTCCAAGGCGCTGAGCCACCGTGACAAACCCAGTGTTAAGCGAATAATTAAGCGCGTGTTGCAATGTAATATTGCCCGTCTGTCCTTTAGTGGCGTTCGTAATGGTGATATCGTCAACTTTAATGAAGTCAGTGTTATTGTAAGTGGAATCCGGAGTGACAACACCTTTATCTACACCGGTCGTCATAGTAATTGTCTTAATGTCAGAACCTGGCTCGTACGGGTCGCTGATAGTCGCATTATTAAAGGCCGCAGCATTAGTAACGTTACCAAAGTCACCCGGATTGTAGGTAGGAAAGTTAGCCATTGCAAGAACTTTTCCAGTTTGCGGATCCATAACCAGTACGCTACCCTTTGGCTCATCATTCGTATGAAGACGTGACTTGATATCCTGGATACCCTTATTGAGCGCCTGTTCGGTATACGCCTGTACGTTACGATCAATCGTCAGCACAACATTTCGACCGTTCTGAGCTGGAATATTGATGTTTTTATTACCAATTGTGAGTGGTACATTACTCACATCCGTTACCGATTGCAATAAGCCATCTTTGCCAGTTAGTTGATCATTCATTGCATCTTCAATGCCATATTGACCCTGGCCGTCAGCATTCACAAAACCAAGTACCTGTGCCGCTAACTGACCTTCCGGATAAACACGTTGGCTTTCCTGTTGAAACCCAAGGCCCTTCAGGTTGGCATCTTTCATCATCTGTGCCTGCTGACGTGTTACCTTAGTCGCTAGAACCTGATATCTTGAGTCTTTATTTGCTAGCAGTGTATCAAGATTGGGCCGAGCATTGCCACCAGCGACCCTGTGGATGAGATCAACCATGTCCTGCTGCTTATCAACCACATGTGGATCTGCGAACACCGTATACACAGCCTCATTCAGTACAAGTGGCACCGGCGTACTGTCATCCATCGCATAAATCTGACCACGCATTGCGGGAATGGCTAGCTGCTTCAGTTGCTCGGCGTTTGCTTGTGCCACATAATAGTCATGCTTAATAATTTGCAAATAAAATAGCCGAACGACAAAAATAGCCATAATGACAAGTGTCAGAATGGCAAGAGTCTGCGCGCGGCTGCCTTTTTTGAAATCTAGTAGCATTTTCTCTCTATTCGCCGACGTAGTCAGTCTGAGAAGGTTGCGTCATATTACGCGCAACGCTCGAGTTCTGGACGTTCTCTAGCGCGGTCAGACGAGCATTCTCTACCTGAAGATCGGTCTTTTGGTTATTAAGATCAGCGATTTTGCTATCGATCTTTTGCGCTTCATAGTCATAACTTGTTGCACGAGTTGCCTGAGTCAAGTATATCAAACCGAGCACGGTAATCATAAGGGCGACAAGCACCGTATGTGTCACTGGGCCAAGTTTGACAGGCGAAGCAAAACGCGTGTTGTTCTGGTTGCGACCCCAGCTTCCGGAGCGGCGCGTGCTGAATTGTGTGCTTCGTGAGTATGACATTTTGTATTTTTCTTGTTTATTTTTTGTTTTGGTGGTGCGTCCACTTTTTTAGTGGACGCACCGATCTTGTTATTTAAAACGTACAGTAACTTGTGTTTCTACTGATTCGTTTTGTACAGGAATGTGGATTGGCATGGTGTTTTGCCCCTTCCTTCTTTTTGTTTTATTTTTTCACTGCGACTCGAAGTTTTGCACTTCGGGAACGCGGATTGTGAACGTCGTAAATATCCCCAGCTAGCGGTTTTTTGGTCAGGATTTCGAGTTCGGCCTCGTACCCAGCATTTTTTTGTTCGCTAAAGTACTGTTTGACCAACCGATCCTCGAGGCTATGAAAGCTGATAACCCCCACCCTTCCCCCTTGTTTTAACAACTTGGGTAAAAGTGGTAGCATTTCTTCAACTTGCCGTAGCTCTTGGTTGACCGCTATTCGGAGTGCTTGAAAAGTGCGCGTAGCTGGGTGGGTTTTTTTCCACTTGCCACGATAATTTTGTTTGATAAGCTCAGCGAGTTCTTCTGTCGTATGAAGTGGCCTTGCTTTGGAGATTGCATCGGCAATATGCCGAGCAAATCCAAGCGGTTCCTCTCCATAGGTCGTAATAATACGCACAAGCTCGTCTTTTGATGCCGTATTTACCAGCGTTTCGGCTGATACTTCTTGGCGACGATCCATACGCATATCGAGCGGACCATTTTTTGTAAAAGAAAACCCTCGTTCTTGCTGATCGAGCTGCGGTGATGACACCCCCAAATCAATCAACACGATATTGAACTGCCTCCCCTCTTCGATAAGCTGACGAGCAGCATTGGCGAAGTCGGTATGCAGTAATCTGACTCCTTTCTCGGCAAACTCGCTTAAATGACTAATTGCATAGTCATCGCGATCTACCAATACAGAATCTTCGAAGTTGTTGGTCACTGCTAAAAACTTTCGTGCATGACCGCCGTAACCCGCTGTAAGATCGAGATAACTCTCGCCTAACTCAGGTTGCAACATTTCAAGCGTCTTGTCTAACAGGACCGGAACATGATGTGGTGGATGTTCTTTGATACTCATAAGCTCCTCTCATTCTAGCCGACCTTTCACATCTGCGCCACCTCTTTGATAAAAATTAGTGATAGATGTTTTGAATCATAAGATTAAGATTTGCTTACTCGAGATCACCTAACTGGTAACAGGATATTTTTGTTTTTTTGGTGTGTTTGTTTTTGTAAATAAGTGTCTGGATGTGTTTAGGGTTACGTGTAACTCATATCATCCAGATTGAGAGACTTATGTGTGTGAGGTGGAGTTTTTTGGGAGGTGTTTTGTTTAGAGGAAGGTGCGTCGGTGTTTTTAATGTGGTACCGTTTATTCCACTATCCTGCTACCAGATAGGTGCCCTCGAGGTATCTTTTACTATCTGGTTTAAATTTTTAAGGTGCCTTCTTGCGCTTTAACTATGCTTCTTGATCCGGAGCGAGGATACGCCAGTAGGCGCCCGCCCGAATTGCAATAAGCTCCCGGTCAATCCCCGCGTACTCAAGCAGATGTTGCTCAATAGTCACTCGACCTTGTTTTTGGTCAAGATCCGCGTTGGTTTTCCCACGTCGAAACTTAACGTTAAGGTCAGCGACTCTTTCATCAAGAATGCTGCCCCCTAATGCCGGTTCGACTTCCCTGTCCCACACTGTTTGCGGGTAGAGGTGGAGATATTTGCCAAATCCCCTAGTAAGAACAACGCCACTCGCGAATTCATTTCGAAGCTCAGTCGGTATGGTTAACCGACGCTTGTCATCAAGCTTTCGTTCGAAGTAATCCACTTCTGGTTTTATTCCTTGCCGGTAGATCAGGCTCAGTGTTAGTTGTTTTTTAGTGCTAGTGGCTTTTTTGTTTTCGTGGTGTTACCCACTTCTTTCCACTGGCCTTACTATAATACCCACCATTACCCACGACAACCCCTATTTTTCCACGTAGTACATGTCACCTGGTAATTTATCCACACTTTTGTGGATAACTAACAAATTTTACGGGGGTACTAAAAATACCCCATTAAGGGGTATCGTGGTATTTTTAGCTACTATGGGTGTGCGGACTAACGAGTAAACAAGAAGTTCGCGATTTGACCGTCGTATTGTGTCGTCACCTGTAAAGCAATCCAAGCAGTAAGGACAAATAGATTGGCGACAACCGAAACAATAAGAACAGCTGTTTTGAGGTCTTGCGACATTTGCGAACTTGGAATAGGGCGAGTCAATTCCATGACAGCTTCCATTTGTTCTTTTTTGGTTGTGTTTTTTGTGTTTTGTGCCATAACATTTTTAACAATAGCATACTGTTTATGCTTTGTCAATGATGTGGATTAGCCGTTAATTGAATAGCCTGTCGATCGCGCCGTTCAGACCAATTACGTCTACCACATTCTGCGGAACATCGCCCTGTTGTGATGGAAGTGGATTGCCACCAGGAGCAACAACATGGATCCCATGGACTCCCTCGGGCGTACCCCAAAAGCTCTTAGCTTTGTCATCTAGCAAAAAAACTTCTTGCACATGCAAGGCTTCAAAATTCTGTGTAAGAACCGGCGGTATCAAAAACGAACCATCATCTTTTTTCCACCCAGTAAGCAACTCGCCTTTTTCTTCAATATGAGTCACGAGATGCGGGACATAGAGTAATTTGGCCGCCTCAAGCTTAATAAGCTGCCAGGCTTCCTCTACTCCATACGTAACGATTCCATACGCGAGTGAACGTTCATCAAGAATCTGGAGAAGCTCACGAGCATATGGCAGGAGCGCGTCCTGACGTTTTGCACGATACAAAAATTCTTTTTTTACTTCTGTCCATGATGACGAACTACCAGCTTGCTCAAGCAGCTGGTGCGTATGACGTATTGTATCAAATGTCTTACCTTCAGCCTCTATGCGATTACGCGCTGTGGCAAAGGTACTAGCGGAAACCCCCGTCTCAGCCAATACCCCTTCAAGGATTTGTTGAAATAAAACAGTATTACCAAGACAGCGGTCGAAATCGAGAACAAAAAAGGTATTAGTGTACATTGAGGCTATTATATAGGCCAATGAGGGCACTCGCAACCGCTACGGAGTCATGACGAATCAGGGAGCGTGTAACCGGCAAGCTGTCTGCTTTATGAGCAGCTGCCACAGGACCCAAAAATTCACCACTTACAGCCTTATAATGCTTCTTACCTAGCTGTGCCAGATTCTCTTCTACCAAGTAGGCATTTTCCGCTTCGTAGCGCGCAGCCAGCTCTTTATCTGGTACCTGTTTGTTATACAGTACATAATCAAGGAATGGACCACCAGCAAAACGTTCGATCTCATCTGCATGATCAGCCACAGAAAAGCCTTCGGTCTGGCCTTGTTTAGTAACCAAGTTTGAAACATACACGGCTACTGCTTTGCTTTTCCGTAGGGCTTCGCCCACACCATCGATTACGAGCAGTGGACCGAGTGAGGTGTATAGATCACCCGGAGCAATAATAACAAGGTCAGCCTGTTCGATTGCCTGAAGTGCAGTAGGATTAGCCACAGCGTTCGGTACAAGTGAAATCGTTGCCTTACGAGGGTCATGTTCAAAGTATTCAGCATCGATCACGCGTTCGCCTTGTAGTACAACGCTTATTTCGGACCACTCCATTTTGAGACGCACGTTATCGAGCGTGGCGGGAACAACGACACCGTTCACACGCAAAATTTCAGAGGCGGTCTCGACAGCTTCTGAAAAACTACCAGTCATTTTTTCGAGAGCACTAATAAGCAGGTTTCCAAACGCATGCCCCTGAAACGTACCTTCTTCAAAACGATAATTAAATAGATCACGCACTTTTGGAGAATCACTTAAAGCAACTAAGCACTGACGCACATCACCTGGCGGCAATGTGCCCAGCTCGTCACGCAGAACACCGGTACTACCACCATCATCCGCCATATTAACCAGCGCTGCGATGGAATTCGTGTAGTCCTTAAGGCTTTTCAAAAGAGTGAAGCTCCCCGTTCCACCACCAATTACCGCAATCTTGATATCATTTTTAGGAAATGGGTCGTTCATATTACTTTACCTCTGTACGTAAGTGTTTAATTATTTTGCCAAACCAGACTGCACTTGGACGAAGGGACCTCTCCAATGTTTTAGGGTTAACAGCTGCAAGACCAAACCGTGGCCAAAAGCCTTTGTCCCACTCAAAATTATCAAGCAGGCTCCAATATAAATAGCCCTCAAGCTTCACCCCGTTATCAATGGCTTTTTGCATACCGATAAGTGTCTGTGTTATCCACCGCTGTCGTTGTTTGTCTTGACCATCCGCAAGGCCATTCTCAGTAATGATGATGGGTAGATGATATTTCTCGTGCAGGCGCTCTAGAGCAAACTGAATCGTAGCCGGACTTAAATCCCAGCCCAGATCACTCACATCTTCGTCGGGGTTATGAACCCGATAGCCGTAGACACGATCACTAGTATAATAGTTGATACCCAAAAAGTCGCACTGCTTTACAACCTTATGCAAAAAATAATCATCTTTTGTGTACTGTAGATAATCGGCATACTTACGGCTAAGTAGTGCGTTATCCCCGGCATACACGTACGATGAGTTATGCGCCACTGATACCCTATATCGACGATTGATACTATGAATCACTTGCGCTGCCTTATTGTGTGCGTACGCAAGATTGTTTATCACACGCCAATAGCGGTATCGACTCGTTACATTTGGCGGCCACTCGCCTATCAGGTAGCTATTACGAGCATAGATATCTGCCTCGTTAATAGTTAGGATGAGTCGTACGTTAGTGCCAAGTTCACGCACTATTTTTTCTGCAAAACGAACAAAGTATCGTACGTTTGAACGCTTTTCAAAACCACCGAGGGCACTAAACCATACAGGCAAGCTAAAGTGAAAAAGTGTCACAACAGGTTCAATCCCCCGCTTTCGCAGTTCAGCTGCGTATTGCTTATAGTGCTCTACAGCCTCAACATTCCATGCGCCTTCTTGTGGTTCAACGCGTGACCACTCGATACTAAACCGAAAAGCGTTCATGTTCATTTTTTTAAGCAAGTCAAAATCATCCCGATACAAACTATAGTGATCAACTGCTGCACCAGAAACGTAGTTGTTGGGATTTTTTGCTTCCATCTCTGTCTGCGTCCATGAATCTAGCTGACCGTAATGATACTCAGCCTGCGCTGCCAGAGTTTTAGCATTTTCAAGCTCCCATACGGACCATTGGTTGTGCGTACCACCTTCTACCTGGTGTGCGCTTATCGCAGCTCCCCATAAAAATTTCTTAGGAAACCGTAAACTGAGTTTTTTCTGCATACTATCCTATTATACGACACATTTTAGATGTAAAATAAAGGAATGATTGGTACTCTCCTCCGTCTCCTCTGGCGCGCGTTCGTCGGCATTGTTGCTGCGGGCCTTGCCTATGAAACAGTTTTTCTGTTTTACCCCTATCTTCGCCACCATATGCCATTTTTGGTTGATATCATTTTGCTCTATCTTTTAACAGCATACTTTGGCATTCCGTTTTTAGTACGCTTATGGCACCTTGTACTTCGTCCAAGACACCTCCCTCTTTATGTCACAAGTGCCGATGGGTGGTCAAGTGACCCAATTAATATTGCTATCGTCTGCAAAAGCCAAGCTCAACTTATGCGCGCCATGCAAAAATCTGGATGGTATCCAGCGGATAAAGCAACGCCAAAAAATACGCTACGACTAGCCTATGCCATATTGCTACGTCAACCGTACCCTACTGCACCTTTTAGTAAGCTATACCTATTCGGTCGGTCGCAAGACATTGGATATCAAATACAGACCGGCATGCCACCAACGCCTCGACATCGACACCATATCCGATTTTGGCAACTACTTCCAGACGACCAAGAAAAACCTCATCAGCATGTCACCTTTTGGCAAAATATCTTTTCACTCTTCTCAAGCAGGAAACAACAAATCTGGATTGGCGCAGCCACTCACGATGTAGGTCCATTCGCCCTTCGCGTTCGTAATTTACAGATGACTCATAAAATTGATGAGCACACTGATAGTGAGCGAGATTTTGTCATCAAATCATTAAAAGATGCCAATCTCATTCATAACCGCGAGACAATCCCTGCGGGTGAGCCCATCAAGTTTCGGGGTCAAACATTTGGTGTCAATATTATTACCGACGGAACACTACAGGTTATTGAGCTTAAGTAGCGATCAAACCTCCTACTACGAGAAATGCGCCGCCTATTACTCTGGTAAGTGCGAGCACCCCACTTTCACGTGTATTGAGACGTAGAGTTCTCAGGTTTGTATTGACACTTATTATAATATGTTTATAATAAGATACATGATTGAAACGGAACAAAAGTTGATACAGATCGGTTCAAGCGAAGGTGTAACCCTTTCTAAAAAGGATATTGCGATACTTGGCGCAAAGCGTGGCGATATGCTCAGAATTCGAGTTGAGCGTGTCATCAAAAAGGACACACGACATGAAGATCTATTACAAGACTACGACATGTTCGTTAAAACGTACGGCCAGACATTAAAAAATCTTGCTGATCGATGAGCTATATACATCTCACATTAGAAGAAATACTGCAACTGCACTTTCGAGTCGTTGAAGATTTCGGTGGTTCACATGGCGTTCGTGATGAAAAACGTCTTATGTCGGTTGTTGCGGCACCTCAGCAAGAAGTATTTGGACAAGAACAGTATCCTTCCCTTCACACAAAGGCGGCTGTCTATTTAAGGAATGTCATCGGTGATCATCCATTTAGCGATGGCAATAAGAGAACTGCGCTTACTATATGCGGTGTCTTCTTGGCGCGCAATGGTAAGCCTATAGTAGCCGACCCTAAGAAGCTCGAAGAATTTACCGTACAAATCGCCGTTGAACATCTTGACATCGAAACTATAGCGAAATGGCTCAAATCCCATAGTGCATAATCTTCTTCATGACTAGAATGTTCGAAGAGCAAGAACTTAAGAAAGTAAGTGCAGGGCTAATCTACAAAATCAGACATCTTCTAGAGCATAACATTAAAGTGTTACACTATCTTCACCAAAATGCTTTTGCAATCGCATGACGATACTTCCCTCATGTCGTCCGAGCTTTCCACTCAATTCCTTCACAGTCGTGCCGTTTTGAAATTCTTGTCTTAATAAGTCATCGTCGGTTTGTTGCCATGGGCGATATGCGTTTGGGTAAGTCTCACGCATCTTAGCTATTTTCTCAGACCACCCACTACTTTCAGCTTTTTTGTTTTTCGAAGGGGTCATTTTACGAGTTTTTGCTTTTTCGTCCAAATGCCCGAATTTCACCGTATCCGCTTTTGCCCTATCGCGTAGTTGGCTATCAATTGCCTGTGCATCCTCACTCACAGCGAGCGCCATGCGATTGATGCCAAGAAGATATAAATTATCGAGGTTTTTAACACGGCTAAGTGCTACGTAGCCCATGCCCTCGACAAAGGCCTTGCGAAGATCAATCTGCGCAGCATCCAGTGTCATACCCTGACTCTTATGGACAGTGATCGCCCATGCAAGTCGAAGTGGAATTTGGGTAATACTCGCTCGTTTTTTATCACCATCGCGAAGCTCCCAGGTATCAGGTGACATAGTGACCGTATTACCGTTCTTAAACTGCACCACTGGATATTCAGTACTGTGTTCGAACTCGATAACCGTACCAATACTGCCATTGGCATATTTACGATCGCTTGCGTTTTTAACCGCTATTACAAGTGCGCCCTGCTTCAAGCGCAACACTTCAGGTGCTAATACTGAGCGCTGAAGGTTCTCAACATAGTTATCCGATCCAGTAGTGGTTTCGGTGTAAAATAGCTCATCGCCAGGCAGTTCATCAAGTCGTGCTTCATTTATGCGATCCACATCAATATTAACTGTATGGAGTTCAGTTAGTTGCGCATCTTCAGGTGGCTGTTGGTCTACACGAGCCAATAGTTTTTCGGCATGATGTCGCCTAATATCTCCGTCACGCAGGGCATTCAAAATTTCGAGTAGCATTTCATCGTCCTGACGGTGCTGTTCCTGTAAATAGCAAACGGTCGGATCGAGCTCACGCCACACATTACTGTGAACAACAAAACCACCCGCACGTGAATCTCCCCTATTAATCGGTGGTAACTGAAAAAAATCACCACTCATAATAAGCTGGATTCCACCAAATGGCACATCTTTACGGCGGACTAAACGACATGCTTCGTCGATCATATCAAGACGGTAATCGTGCAGCATTGAGATCTCATCAATAATAAGCACGTCGGTCTTTTCGATAATTTCGAATCGGCCCTTTGAAAGATGCTCAGCAAAACCTTGTGGCAAATAGTCCGAAACACCAATCCCCGCCCACGAATGAATAGTAGTACCACCAAGGTGCGTTGCTGCAAGGCCAGTTGTCGCCGTTACCGATACGTGCTTACCTTCAGCCTTAGCAAGCCGGATAAATTGATTTAATACAAATGTTTTACCCGCCCCAGCAGGGCCAGTTAGCAGCACACTCTCCCCCGAAAGCATTATCTCAAGCGCAAGTCCCTGGTTCATCTCTACTCATTATAGCATCTGCATGCCAAGCCGGTGTATACTGAGAAACATGAAGAAAACCACAAGCGGTTTTACTATAGTCGAACTCCTTATTGTTATTGTTGTCATTGGTATTTTGTCAGCTATAATACTCGTGACCTACAACGGAGCACAGTCACGTGCTCGCAATGCGGACCGCTATTCTCAGGTAAAGACATGGCAAAAACTGTTTGAATTATATAAAGCGACATATGGTACCTATCCACAAGTTGCGAATGGTAATTACTGCCTCGGAACCAACTTTCCAACTGGCTCTGATGGTCAAAACCGTTGTCGCGATTCTGCGATGACCGATCCAAATTACTCATACCTTGAGTCTGCAAATACTGCCTTAATGACAGAGATCAGAAAGGTTGGGACGGTTCCTACTAATTATCCTTCGCGCATCAACGGCGATTTGGTCGGACCGTACGTCAACTATTGGGGCACTGGTATGTCCATTACGCAGGTTTTCGAGGGAGGTCCAAGCAATTGCCCGCCCGGTCTGGGCTACTCGTGGGACGATGGTCACGGCACGCTACTCTGTTATATAAGCCTCGGCAGTTAACACATAACATACACACATGATACAATGACGTTATGCGCGTTGCTATTCAGGGAGAAGCTGGTTCGTTTCATGACGAAGCAGCCCACAAATGGTTTGGGTCTTCTACTCAGATCTTACCGGCAGAAACATTTGCCGATGTCTTTGAAGCCCTAAAAAATGGCCAAGCTGATTATGCGGTTGTGGCCGTCTCCAACTCGACTTTTGGACCTATCGAAGAATCAAATGATCTTGTTGCAGCACATTCTTACCCACAAATCGGTAGGATAGATCTCCCGATCGCCCAGCAACTCATAGGATTGCCCGGTACTCAGTTGAATGATATCAAAACCGTTTATTCACACCCAGTTGCCCTACCCCAATGTAGCAATTTTCTTGCAGCCCATCTTCCTGATGCAAAACTCATCTCTTATCACGACACGGCCGCTAGTGTCAGACTTGTACAACAGATTAATGACCCCACATGCGCAGCTATTGCTGGACGCCAGGCAGCTAGGTTATATAATCTCTCGATTCTGGCTGCAGATATTGAAAACGACAAAGCCAATACTACAAGCTTTGTCGTTCTATCAGCAACTTAACGACGACTACCCGCGTGGAGGTTCACCATCTGGTTCGTCGAGCAGTTTCTTACTTTTAATTTCATAGCGCTTCCCAGTAATCTCACTAGTTATGTAGTCTTCGTTAATAAGATTTACAAACATATCCAAATCATTGCCGTCCATAATAATGATAGCGCCAGCATCATCAGTCATAAGCTCTAGCTGCATGCCGTCCGCATATTCAACCGCCTGCTCTTGCGTGACGCTACCGATCTCCATTTTTTGTAATTTATTTACAATTTTCTTGCGTTCACGCACAAGCGTCTGTAGATCAAGCCCGTCAGGAAAACTTAACTTATACTGCTTTTCGATCTCCTCAACCTTTTGATCAGCAAGAGCCTGTTTCTTATATTCGTAATTAAATAGCTTTTCAAACTTTGCTTGGTTGAAGACAAAGATATCTTTATCAATGATAAGCACCTGGTTGTCGTCTGGCATTTTCAAACCGACATCAGCTTGAAACGCGCCAAATTTGCCGTCACGGAATTCCCAACTCGTTGCGCCGTTAAGTACCTGCCCCTGCGAGATTGCTTTCGTGACATAAAAAGCCTTTTTAGGATCGTCCTTATGCGTAAACCTAGCCACGATACCTTTAATACGTTTGAACTCATGTTCTTCTTGACTAAATTCCACGATATCGTGGCGTTCGTTCTCAATAAGATGCAATAGAGTTTCGGCACGCCCTACTTTTTCAAGATCGGTCCGTAACAATGTGTTCTCTTCGCCATCACTCAACTCAAAATCACGAACAGTCAAACCCGTTCCAGCACCCATGTTAACAAAATTAATAAGATCAAACAAAAAAAGCGGTTTAATCTGTGCATTTAGGTCGCTGCCAAAATGCGTACTATAGGGCGTGTAGTTTTTGTTAAACAAAAAGAATTCAACATCTAGGTCTTTTTTAACGCCATCAGTATTATTTGCCCATAGAAAAATATCGGTCGGTTCGCGGGTTTCGTTTTCCATATTCTAACTTTCTGTCTTAGTTACGATTAGTCATATTATACCACCTACGAAAAAGGAAGTAACAGCAAAACTCGCGGAACCGACAATTTATTTATCCCAACTAAAGCCATGACCAAAGTGACCATACCGTGCCGTTTTTTCATACTGAGGACGTAGTAAATCAAGTGATGCGATGATACCGTGCGGTGTAAGATCATAACCTTCTACCACCTCATGTTTACCATCGATAATAACGCTGGCTTCGAGTGGCTCTGCAACACCTATCGCATAAGCAAGTCGAACAAAAACCTCATGTGCCTGTCGATTATTCAGATAATCAACAGCAATTTTTCGCGCCATATACGCCGCGCTTCTATCTACCTTACTTGCGTCCTTACCACTAAATGCACCGCCACCAATTGAAATCCGCGGACCATAATTATCAACAATCAGCTTACGCCCCGTAAGGCCGGCATCGGCATCAAAACCACCTTGATCCCAATCGCCACTCGGGTTGCAATACAAGATAACATCGTCACTCGTTTTATACTGCGCGAGCCACGATCGGACTTCTTTATTGAGCTCAACACTTGGCGCATGTTGAAAACTTGCAACAACCGACATAATGACATCGTCTTGTAAGGTAACCTGCGTTTTACCATCATGTGGCCAACGTTTGTATAGGTGTTCATTCAGTCGGCGCGATAAAATAACCTCAAGTGGTAGCAGCTCTGGCGTCTCATCCGTCGCATAGCCAATCATAATACCCTGGTCACCCGCACCACCCACATCAACACCTTGAGCAATTTCTTTACTTTGGTGAGTAATATGTTTATACACAGTTACGTCACCTGCGATGCGCTTTACGATCGACTCAACATCAACGTTCTGTGCACCGCTGGTCACCTCACCCGTTACAAATACGTAACCGTGACCCCCCGCCACATCAACCGCCACGCGTGCTTGTGGATCCTCTTCGAGATGCGCATCTAAAATTGCATCTGAAATTTGATCACATAGTTTATCCGGGTGTTTTGGCGATACACTCTCGGCCGTTCGATATAGTACAGACATAAAAAACTCCTTTCTATCCGCCCCTGGCTTCTAGAAAAGAGTTAAAAGAATTAATATCTTTCCCGGAAACCCAGGCTGGATGTGGCACCTTGCTTTCTAGCAGGTTGCCGGCGAGTCATAAGGCCAGTCCCTCGTCGCTCTCTTGATATTTTTGAATTGTTAACATTAGTTAGCGTACACGATCAACGCCAAAATGTCTACTATCGAACCTTGCCAACGCGTTGCAAAGCACTGCTGCTAAGCTGCATAACATCGATTGTAATGCGTTTATACGGTGCGTCTAACAAGTTTGACTCATCAAACAGCATAATCTCACGAGGCGTTAAACAATATAACATGTGCCGGTTTTCACCCTTCTTAAAGCGTTCTACAAAGTTCACACCTTGTTTGTATTTCTTTACATATACTGCGAGTACACGTTCTATCTCATCAAGGTTGCGGACGGTTCTGACAGTTCCCTCTGCCTGAAGCCCAATGACTGGCATTGATTGCTTAATAGCTATCGTCACAGCCGCTTTTTTATTTTGTGCGAGCTCCCGACTATGGCGCCTATCGGGCAAACTAAGCCAATAGAACTTACCATCATCTACAACAAAATATACCGAACATACCCATGGCTGCCCCGCCTTTGTCGTTGCAAGTTGCATAACTTTTTGCCGGTTAATTTCATCAGCATTCACAAGTGTTATTTTTCCTCTAGATGTTTCTCGCGAGCTTTATTTGCCCATTCATCAGCCATCTCATTACCTGGATCGTTGTTGTGCCCGCGTACCCAAATCAACTGCGCATGCGAGTTACGATATAGCGGACAGACTTCCTGTACTATATCGAGGTTTTTGATCTCACCGCCTTTTTTCTTCCAGCCGTTCCTCTCCCAACCAAGCGACCATTTAGTGATGACATTAATCCAAAACTCACTGTCAGTATAGATTTCACATTCGGCGCCATCAGCATCTTTTAGAGCAGCAATAAGCGCCTTTCCTTCCATGCGAATATTAGTCGAGTCCGCCTCAGCACCCAAAACTTCAGGTTGCATGTTTTTTATCACGGCAAAGCCACCAGGACCAGGGTTGGGACTACAGCTCCCATCGGTATAATACGTAATCATGCTTTTTAGTATAGCGCACTTACGCGCCATACCTTATCTATCCGAATCCATCCCCAATTCGCAGAGTGTTTCTATCATTTCCTTACGCGATAGTTTGTCTGTTTCAAGTTTGTTGTTTTTTGCAATAATATGCCCCTGTATGAGGTGCTTAAAGAATATTGCGTCATTACGCCACAAGAAGTTGATTTGAAAATGGTCGATCGTGCTCATAACGCGACTGGCAATCGTAAGAGAACCAAACAGTGGACCCGTACCACACGACACGTTCAGTACATCCTCGATCTGAAAACTAATTGTATTTGACGTCCAGAAAAAGTCGCGTTTAATAATGCTTACCTTAGTACGATCAACGATAATACTGTCCGGAAAAAGTGTCACCGGAAAAACCGTCCGCGCGCTAGCCAAAACTTCATGGGATTTTTTAACGATATGTTTAAGATTTTCTACATCCCGAAGCTCTTTTTCTTTTTGCGCATCCACTTCGTTCTGTACCGGTGCAGGCGCGTGTGTAAAGGCGGCACGCTGCCAAGCTGGTAGCTGCACCTCCTTATGCAAGATATCTTTTACATCTCTAAAAGCCCTGGTCGCTACATTGCCCATTTTTTTACTCTGACGTACCAACATCTCATAAGGCGATCGGACATGGGGTATGTTTGTTGATGGGTTTTTTGTTTCAATAACTTCATCTTCGTTCATACCGTTACACGCACCTCCGATAAGGTTACCTCTATTATACAACCCCGTAGGCAAGCCATGCAAGATACGCCTCATATATGCGTTACAGAGGCGAAAAAAACTTTGCTGTTTTATTAGACAAAGATAGTCAAGACTGGTGCCAGATAAATACAAGGGTCATGTTTATTAGAGCAAGAATAGCCATAATGAGACCCTGCGTCTTATAGCCCGTCACATAAAGTGCAAGAGCTGCGAGCAAAAAAAGCGCTCCCGCAATAATTGGTACCCAAGGCCAACCTAGACGCTGAGTAGCCTGAGGAGCCATAAACATTCCCCAAAAAACCATAATAATTAGTGGTAATCCAAGCCCAAGAACCCATTTCAGAAGAGTCATTCCGCCTATGTGGTAGCCCCATACGCCAAAACCTACTACCATTGCAAGTTCCAGTAAGAAACTGAGCGCCAGGTTTATCATCTTCAAGCTATTCATGAATTTCTACACCATTCCAGAACGCCACGTAGTCAGCAAAGTTCTTGCCCGCGCGCTCAGTTGAGCCTGCTTTTGGCTCTGGATAGTACCATGCGCCAAATTCGTTAGTGTCACCCGTCACCACAATATCGTAGTAACTTGCCTCGCCTTTCCAAGGACACGTCGTATGATGGTCACTTTCGGTGAAAAACTCCCAGTGAAGTGCCTTTGGTGGAAAATACCAGTTTCCTTCAATCTTTATAAGATCTTCTTTAGGTGATTCTGCGATAACTTCGTTATTCCATACTGCTTTCATGCACTAAGTATATCAGTTCATCTCTATGACTGGATACTTTGTATTATCACAAAATTACGTAAGTAGCAGTGGTTCAATCGTTGCAAAGACATCTTCTAACTTGGCTATGATCGAAGGTGTTCCTGCAATCATTGCATTCGTTGTAAACGGTGCATCGTGCGATTCATTCAATAAATGGACAGTTCCACCAGCCTCACGAATAACCAAAAAAGCCGCTGCATTGTCCCATGGTTTAAGACCGTTATGATGATAGGCATCTATACGTCCGCATGCAACCCATGCAAGTATCAACACACCACTTCCGGGACAGCTTGTCCATGGCATGATACCTGTTTGCTCGTAAATCGCAAGATGACGCCGTAAGTTCCGTGACATCGCCTCATCGTCATAGCTATTGCTCGTTGCGATGCTCGCACCTTCTAGCACTTGCTGCGAACTCACATGAATTGAAATACCATTGCATAGTGCACCCTTACCTATTTCAGCCTCGTACAGCTCCTCACGGTATGGATCATACACGACTCCGCGAATTGACTGGCCATTCTCAATATAGCCGATGGAGATGGCAGATTCTCGCATATCTCGCTTAAAATTATACGTTCCATCAATTGGATCAAGTACAAAGCCCGTAAACTCCACCTCATACATTTTTTGCCGAACCGACTCTTCGTCTTCTTCGGATAGAATGGCAACTCCCGGAAAAGCCCGCTCAAGTTCATCCCGCAGAATATTTTGTGATTTAATATCCGCCACGGTTACAAAATCTTTGATATTTGATTTTTCAGTTGCTTCACGCTCGGTGCTCGAACGCATAAATGCGCCTGCTTTTTTAGCAGCTATCTTCATTTCATCAATCATACAACTAGTTTAACACCGCGATAGAAACGTTCAGGTATGTTGCAAAACAGATCCAAGCTATATACGGCACCAAAAGCCAAAACGCCGTGCGAGAAAAAGCACGAAAGAGAATCATCGTCACAGCAAGTGCAACAAAAAGTAACACGATCACCAAAGCCCCGCCCCATAAATTACGCAGACCGAAGAACATGACCGACCACAAAACATTTAAGAGTAGTTGAACAGCAAACGCAAGGTACGCTTGTTGCTTTGCTTTCTTCTTACCAACAGCTGTCCATACAAGATACAAGCTGACGCCCATCAGGATATACAACGCAGTCCATACAGGGCCAAACACCCAGTTTGGCGGATTAAGTAACGGTTTTTCGAGATGTGAGTACCAGGTTGGAATGGCTGAAACGGTCGCCAGGCTTCCTATTACTCCTGCCGATAAAGAGATGATAACTGATATAAGAAGTTTATTGATCTTGCTCATGTCTCAACTATAGCATAAGCGTTGTCAGCTTGACATTAAACTTCAGTAGCGTCTCATCCACTGATCGGAGAGCTTTCGTTCTTGAAGCCATGCAGCTCTCTTACTGTAGACTATCAATCGTCACGCGCGTTTGCGTGGTTGTATCGCGGTCACGGATTGTTACCGTGTTGTCTTCAAGCGTTTGAAAATCAATTACGACACAGTTTGGTGTACCGATTTCATCCTGGCGGCGATAGCGTTTACCAATATTGCCATTATCATCCCACATAACAGCTCCGTACTTCTTTTTGAGTATCATATATACTTCACGAGCTTTTTCAACAAGTTCAGGTTTGTTTTTAAGAAGTGGCGATACAGCATATTTAACTGGGGCCAACTCTGGGTCCAACTTTAAGACTGTACGAGATTCACCATTTTCAAGTTTTTCAACCGTATAGGCATCACTGAGCACGGCCAAAAACACACGACCCATTCCCATTGACGTTTCGAGAATCCATGGAATGTATTTTTCATTTGTAGTCGGGTCATTATAACGTAAATCTGTGCCAGAGAATTTCATGTGTTGAGTAAGGTCGTAGTCGGTACGATCGTGAACACCCTCAATCTCGTCAAAGCCAAGTGTTGGGTAGTTATATTCTATATCCCACGCATCCGAGGCGTAAAAAACTAGGTTCTCATGCTGCTTCCAACGCAAGTTCCCCGCCTTAATACCAAGTGAAAGATACCACTGCCAGCGCTCGTTTTTAATACGTTCGTACACTTCTTTATTCTCGTGTGGTTTTACAAAGTACTGTGTGTCAGCCTGTTCAAACTCACGCGTACGAAACAAGAAGTTGCGTGGACTAATTTCGTTTCGAAAGGCTTTTCCGATTTGTGCAATTCCAAACGGAATCTTGACTGGCATGGTATCAACAACGTTTTTAAAGTTGAGGTAAATTCCTTGGCACGCCTCACCAGGGAGATATACAGGACGAGAATCTTCGCCCGTAAAATCTCCGAGATTAGACTTTACTAGCAAGTTAAATGGTTTTACGTCGCTAAAATCTTTATTGCCACACTTTGGACATTTGATCTTATCACGATTTTCGTCAAATAATTTATTGAGCTCTTCTTCGCTCATCTTCTCGTCAGCTACTACACCAATCGCACCGAGCTCTTTGTCAACGCGGATCCTAGTGTGACACACCTTACACTCTGCAAGCGGATCAGAAAAACCACCAACATGACCAGACGCCTCCCATACGCGAGGGTGTTTAAAAATAGCCGAATCAATACCAACGTAATCATCACGGTCATAGACGTTTGCCTTCCACCATGATTTTTTAATGTTGTTGAGTAGTTCAACGCCATTAGGCCCAAAATCATACATTCCGGCTTCACCACCATAAATATCACTGCCCGGGTAAACAAAACCACGGCGTTTCGCAAGGCTGACAATATCTTCTAGTGTAATACTTTTTTCTTCCATATTGTCCAATTATAACAGAGATGATACGCATTGCGCATCCCCTATCTAATATTAGTGCTACCACCACATGCCCCATGTATGTTTTGTCCTTTTTACAATGACTACGCATATTATACTCATATTGCCTATGCTATACTTCGAAAGTCGATGCACGACCTACCTATCCAAGGAAAGGGCAGCCATGCCTCAGGACACCGAGTACACGAGAGCTCTTAAGATGATCGACCTCGCCGTGCAGCACGCCGGAGATGGATACACCGACATGGCTCGAACTGTCCTCAGGACAGCTCACCATGATGGACAGCTCGATCGTCCAGATCGCTTCGCCGGTCTTCTCCAGCATCAAGCGGCGACACTACTGATCGGTCTGATGACCGGAGGGTCGACGGACATCGCTACACGCGGTGTTACGCAGATCCTACGCGACATGCAGCGCCTTCGGAAGGAGGAGCGGACCAGCGTGCTCGCCTTGTGTGAGCGCATCATGGACCGCCTACCGCACGCGGTGAGCATCAACAGGAAGCTCGCAAGAGCAAACCAGCTCACCGAACAGCTCAACTACATCGGCGCCTTCACTGAGCTTCATCGTGCCATGGCTATGGCCAAGCACAACCAGCATCTGACCTCGCGCGTGACCACACGGAACGTTACCGATACCGGCAACACCATCATGACTCACCTGCTCCAGAACAACTCGCAGGACAGAGTCATGGCGATCATGCGTGAACTGCGGGCCAAGGGCCTCGTAGAAAAGTAGTGACACATCGACCCATACAGCCCTGGGCGCACGGCTATGTAAAATAGTGCGCCACTTACCCTGCTATTATCTATTAAAATACACATACTATACGCATACTGCTTATGGTATAATTTTTCTGGTCGACTTCCGCAATCGCACACCACCCAGAAAGGCTCTTAGCCATGGTGCACAACGATGTTTCGCGAAACCGATTCAAGCGAATGATCATGACGATCTTGCTGGCCATCGGCCGCATGTTCGGGCTCGATCGCACGCCCAGCTCCCCCTCTGTCTCCGATCGCCCACCGAGCAAGGCTCGACAGGACAAGCACGGGGCCGAGGAAGCCCGCCAGCGATTCCAGCGAGCAATTTCAATGCTTGATCTCGCCGTCTCCCATGCCCAGCATGGATGCCCGGATGCAGCCCGCACCAACCTCAGCGCCGCCTGGCCAGATCTCAGGCACAATGCCGCAGCACGCATCCAGTACCGCGCCACCACGGCGCTCGTCCTAGCCCTCGAAGGCAACGTCCGCCAGGCTGCCGCGCACCTGGATCAGGCGCTCAGCGCTTACACTGCCGCCCATAGTACTCTCACCCCCGTCGTTCGTGAACGCATCCATCAGCTCTGCACCGACACCATGGAGTACCTGCCCCATAGCCGTCACATCGAACAAACTATTCGTGAAGTTTACATTGCCAGGGAACGAGGAGATTACGTTACGGCACTTCGCTTGCTCGAGCAAGCCGACAATACATGCACTCAGCATGTACGGCTCGTTTCGCCACGCACAACCAGCAACCGGCTCTCGGCCTGGTACCACATCCTGGAGGATATGCATCGTCGCGGTGGACGTTCGACCCGCACCATCCTGGATGCGTTCCGCCCTCGGCAGTCCGCACCAGCTACGCCCTTCACAGGCGCAGTCGCCTAACAAAACGGAAGGATGACGTTTAGCAGCCCCCGGCGCACGGCCGTTTAAAAATAGTGCGCCACTTTTCCTGTCTATAAAGCAATTGCCGCATGTTGACGGGCAGTCCTTAAACATGCCGGAAGAATTGGTTCTATACCACCGATCTGCGCCAGAACTTTTAGAGACTTGGCATTCACAAGGCGTAAAAACTTAATATGATCCGCAGTTAAATCACCGTTTACAGCCGCCCTCAGTCCTTGCTCTCCCACATCATAAAGATAAACTTGATCAGAGCTTAATTTTTGTCCATTAATATCATTCGTGAGGCTTAATTCGCGCCCCAGAAGCGTCGCATACCTAAGATAAAACCATATTTCAACCACGCCGCGTGGAATTGTTTTCACATCAAGACCCATAAAAACTTCTTGTAAAACTTCAAACCACTCAGGTTCGTCAACCGTTTCCGTAGCACGCGAAACCTGCTTAACCACTTCGTAGCCAAACTGCATAGTATCGTAATCTTCTAAAATATGTCGATAAAATTGAATCAGTCTTGCTGAAGTTAAGATACCCAGTTCACCCCTGCCACTACTGATAACCACATCACTAACCGCGAACAACTCTATACCACCGGCCAACTTGCTTTTCTCACGGCGCACTCCACGCGCCATAACGTTCCGTTTTCCCTCAGGAGTAAGAAGATGCAAGATTCGATCAGCCTCACCATAGTTCGTACGACGCAGCACGATCGCCTGCGTACGAATCGTCGTCATAGCAACACCTTCTTTATCGCAACAACAAGGTCTTGTGGCGCCATTCCCGCCTTATCTAAAACATCACAAATACCATATGCTTTCACATCCTCTTCAGCAATTTCACTAGCGCTCGTCGTACATAAGATAACTGGAATTGAAGAAAGATCATCGTGTGATTTTAGCTCATGTAGCAAAGTAAACGCATTAGGTCCTACAAGTAGTAAATCAAGAACCAAAGCATCTGGCAGCGTCATATCCAGCGAGTCTATCGCTGCTAGCGCATTCGATACTGTTTCAGACCTAAATCCCGCCTCAGCCAGTGTTCGTTGATAGTGCTCGGCCATCCATTCATCATCTTCTACAATTAAAATGTATGGTGTTTTCGTCATAAGAGCCTCAACTGCGATGACGCAACTAAGTCCACATAGAATGTAGCACCATCGCGGTGTCTAGTAGCGCCAATTCGTCCGTGCATTACAGCAGCAAATTGACCCGCTACGTACAACCCGAGACCGCTTGCTTGTGGACGTGCATGGAGCGTTTGCGTGTTTGTCCCCAGATTGGACTGCAGACGCTGCCATATGTCTGGCGGAACAGCGGGACCATAATCACGCACCCCCATGCGGATTTTACCACCGCTTTCATGCGAACTAATTTTTAATTCAACCGGCTCCGTACCTTCTGCATAATGAAGCGCGTTATCGCCGAAATTTAGCATAATCCTCCGTAGTAAATCACGATTTGCTACAACCAATATAGGCCGATACCGCGATGCGACGCGAATCTGTCGGTTCTTCGCCTTATAAAGCGGCGTCAGTTCATGCGCGACTTCTTCACACAACTGACGCGGATTAAGTGGTTCTAACTCGAACAAGCTATCTTCGAGTCGCGACGAACGCGACAAGTCAGTCGTTAACCGAAGAGCGCGCTCGCTTGTTAACGTAATTTGTCGAAACATCCGTTCCCGCTCGGATCTACTGATCGTCCCCGTCTCTAGCGAAAGTGAAAGTTGACGGATAAGAGCAAGCGGCGCCTTAAGTTCATGCGCGGCGGTGAGCAAAAAATACAGATCACCATTACTATCTGGCGATCCGTCTTTTACTTTTAAGAACCCCTCGTCCCCTGTCATACTACCTCTAGTGTAGCACGCCAGTACCTCTATTGGTTAAAATCAATCGTCTTGATCAGGTTTTCAAAATCAGGCTTAAAGGTGTCTGCGTCCGTTCTAAATGTTACGGTTTTATCACGAATTTGATAGATAACCACTGCACCACGAATGTCTGGTGTAAACTGGCCGTCAAGACGCGTACCATTGTGACCGTTCGAAGTTGTTGCACTTGAATGAAGATTACCGTTCTTTACCTTTTCCTGGTAAGACTGAACTACTTGAGCATAGTCCTTTTGCTCGATCGTAACGCGCAGAGCAAATTGTTGTTTTTCCCCAAGTGGCGGTACTGTTATTGGATTAAGATAGGCGTTGTATGTCGTACCCGAAGAACCAGAACCATCGCTTGCAACGAATGCGCTCCAGGTTTTAGGATAATTAAACACAAGGCGGCCAAGGTTGTCCGGCCCAACAAACTGGCGATTAGGTTCTTTCTCACGTTCAGCAAATTTTGCCTCATCCTCGTTAGCCTTATCGTTTTTTGCTTGTGCAACAGCCAAGGCGATCTTATTATCAACGTCAGTTTTTTGCTGATCGTAATTAACATACGCCCAGATAGCCGCTGAACCAGCTGCTAGCACGAGCACTGCCAGTCCGATAATAGCGATCATCGAGCCACTTATCCCACCCGCTTCGTGTTTATGTTGATACATACTCATGGCGCTATTATACTTATGGCTTATTCCGTTGTAAAGGATGAAAGACAAAGAGGTGGTGTGCGCCGAGTTCCTTTAAAGGCTGAACGCTATGGAACGAGCTACCGTATGTTATAACATGCAGCGACGTTCCTAACCTGTCGGCTTCCTCTTGTAGCTTTCGAGCCAATTTTCTGACATCACGTTCAACTGTAAATGCATAGACAAGAGTTGTTTGCAGTGGTAACTTTACCAACCAAAAATCGCTCAAATGTACTTCTACATTTTTGTTCTTCCGAGATAAAAACCGAGCAATAGCCACGAGCGCAGGGTTTAATTCGTATCCTACCGCACGGGCACCTCGTGCCACAGCTAGCCGTAGAATAATACCATCGCCCGACCCTACATCCACAACTAGATCATCCGAACTAACTTTATACAGATCTTCGAATGCTCGTTCGACTTCTTTACGGTGACTCGGCACATATGGCGCACCTCGAAACACAACAAAACCAAATAGTAATACAATCGCTGCAAATAGCCAAAAGCCCCACATCATCTATACCTCGTCGAATCTCTTTTTGACGATTGTAACTTCATTTTTTAGGGCCTGAAGGTCATGTTCAATTTCAGTTGCCAATTTCTCAGCTTCTTTAAACCTATCAAGCGCTTGCTCTAATTCAAATTCATCACTGTCGAACCACGATACAAGTTCATCAAGTTTAGCTGTCTTTTCTGCAATACTAGGCTTTTGTGCTGACATTTCGTACCTCCGCTGTAATCAGTTTATCGCTTTTTTCAATTTCTATCATGCCACCTACGACAATATCCCCTCTGACTAGTGCGTAACCGCGAGCAAGGACTTTGCGTGGATCAAGCTCTACCAGTACTCGTCGCACCTGAGTCAGCCGCTCCTCGTAACGTTCATGACGTCGGTCGATCGATTCAAGTGCAGCTTCTATTTTGCCTCTCACTTCTTTGCCCCACCGGTCTATCGCCTGTTCCGTTCGAGGTAACAACGTAAATATGCGCGCGCGGACGCTCCTCACAATCTCGTCCCTATCTGGTACAAGAATCTGTGCAGCATTACTCGGCGTCGCGGCACGCACATCAGCCACCATATCTGCGAGACTTACATCAACCTCGTGTCCCACACCCACAAGTGTCGGCGCACGGCTAGAAGCAATCTCGCGTACTAACAGTTCATCGTTAAACGCGCTCAAATCATCTGCGCTTCCGCCTCCTCTAATAATCACAATAACTTCAGGTAGGTTTTCTTGTTCATTAAAATACTTAAGAGCCCGAATTATCTGATCCGGTGCAGCCTGACCCTGAACTTGCACATGAGCAACGTCAATCTTCAAGCCACCCCAGCGATCATTCACGATTTTCATAAAATCAGCATACCCAGCCGCATCTGTACTACTGATAACCGCGATATGCCGTGGAATCGTAGGTAGCTGTCGCTTGCGTTCTTGTGCAAACAATCCCTCTTTTTCCAGCTTAGCTTTTAGCAACTCAAAACTCTTTTTTAGGTGACCTTCTCCGCTCGGTCTAACCGTGCGAACCGTTAGACTAAACTTTCCCCACTGTGTTAGCTTGGGAGTCGCCGAGACGATCACTTTCATACCATCTTCAATCGGCAAGCGGAGTTGCCATACAGTCATAAAGCAGCTAATACTGCCACTCTTGTCCTTCAGATCAAAAAAGACATACTTGCCTTGATTGACCTTGAAGCTCGCAACTTCTCCCTCAACCGCAACTGTCGGGAAAGCGTATTCAAGCGTCTGGTTTGCAATCGCAATAAAATCACTGACGCTTAAGAGAATCTCATTTTCCATATTTAAGCAGCGCTCGCTGGTAGAATAGATAGCCCAGCACGATCGTCCCTAATAACAAAATCACCCTTGTTAAAACGATACCCGCAATAGCAGTTCCTTTGTCGAGACCAGCAACCGCCAAAAACGCTACCATGATAGCCTCGTAAGCACCAGCACCACCCGGAGTAACTACAAAGAAGCCAGCAATTGTTGCGACGCCATAGGCGATCAAAATAGGCGCTGGGTTAACTGGGGCGCCTAAAGCCCAAAATGTAATTAAAAATAACGAGACGTCTAACGCAGTAAATACCAGTCCCCATGCTAACGGTTTTATGAGAATCGCCTTATCATGTTTCAGCGCCAAGTAGTCTTCATGCATCTCCATAAAAAACACTTCAGTCTGCTTTTTATTGAGAACCCGATCTTTCTTGCCGAATGTCGCCCGACGTACTATCCGGTTAATTGTTCGTACAGTCCAGCTAGAAAAACTCACAATACGCTTAGGGCTACTTAAAAGATATACTGCCGCCAACAAAACACCCATCATGAGCGTCACAAGTAACGAACTCATTAAAATAATCCAGCGGTTAATACTACCGTCCAGCGTCACAATAAACACCGCGATCAAAAGCAAAATAATAAATGCCACAAACCCCATCGCATAGCGCACAACCTGCGCCATCGTTGCCCTACCTGACGAAACCCCATATTTACCTAACCGCCATGACATATACGATACGCCGCTCACACCGCCGCTAGGTAGTAGATGATTCACAAAGTTCATTTCCAATGCCATGCCAGCAAGTGCCGGACCGGATATTTTTTTGATAGAGTCTTTCGCCCTCAGATACGAAAACATCATCTCACCGCCCGTATAGTAAACCAATATTTGGCCAGGGATTAGCAAAAGAAGGATCCAAATATTTACCCTACCTAGCAGCTCCCAAGCCCGCAACAACTCGTGTCGGGAGAAAAATATGATAACCGCAATTAAAACCAGTGTTATTACACTTAACCAAGCTCGAAATGACATGACTCTAGTATATACTAAATGATATGTATATTGCGATTTTAGGACGGCAGCCGGCACTCGGCGTTGGAGAACTCGAACATTTATATGGACCAGACAGCGTTCATTGGTTTTCAGACCAATCCGCGACAGTCAGTTCGACTCACTTTTCATTAGAAACACTGGGCGGCACACAGAAAGCTGGTCGCATTCTTATAGAGCTTTCGCATGCCGACTGGCGCCGTGCCAGCATGAAAATCGTCCAAACTTATAGTAAGGAGTGGGCAGCTAAAACCGGCAAAATCACACTCGGCATTAGTGCTTACGGATTTGAAGAATCGTCGCGTGATATCCAAAAAACCGGCATTATTCTCAAGCAAAAGTTAAAAAACTCTGGCGTCAGCCTTCGTCTTATTCCTAACACCGAAGCAGCTCTTAGTAGCGCCACCTCACACCACAATAAGCTTGGCTCCGCGCCAAATAAAATAGAACTGCTCATTCTTCGAGCACGTAACGGCCGAGTCATCATTGCCGAGAGTATCGGTACGCAAAATATTACCGCCTATGCCTTGCGTGACCAAAAACGGCCAAAACGCGACGCTTTCGTGGGCATGCTTCCTCCAAAGCTTGCTCAGATCATGATAAATCTCGCATCACCCACCTCTCTACCCGAAACCTCTAACGACCGCTCCGGAGAGGAGCCTCGTCTTCTCGACCCTTTCTGCGGTACAGGCGTCGTCCTGCAAGAGGCCGCACTCATGGGCTATCATGTTTATGGCACTGACCTTGCCGATAAAATGATTGAATTTAGCGAAGCAAACCTTAAATGGCTTGCGGAGTCACACAATACAACAGTTAGTGTCGACCTCCACCAAGGTGATGCTATGGAGGCCAAATGGCAGCAACCAATCGATTCCGTTGTATGCGAGAGCTACTTAGGACAGCCATTTAGCGCTCCTCCATCTCCAGCTAAGCTAATGCAAGTAAAAGACAACTGTAACTATATTATTTCAGCATTTCTAAAAAATATTGGCCCTCAAATCGCACCCGGCACCCCACTCTGCGTAGCGATCCCAGCTTGGCGCAATTATCAGGGAGAATTCACTCACTTACCGCTCACACGTCAGCTTGAACACCTAGGTTTTAGTCAGTATAAGTTCAACAACGTCAAACCAGAGGACTTGCTCTACTACCGCGAAGATCAGATTGTCGCACGCGAACTGCTCGTGCTCATAAAGTCTTGACGAAACAGTGGTTTACAAGTACAATAGAACGGATTGATTTAGAAACGTTAAGGAGTACTCATGTCACACGTTAAAGCAGGTGGTTCTAGCAAGAACATCCACAACAACGCCGGCCAACGCCTTGGTGTGAAGCGCTTTGGTGGTCAAAAGGTCAGTAATGGAGAAGTTCTCGTTCGCCAAACTGGCAGCACTAAAATCGCTGGTCCCGGCACATACATTAGCAAAAACTTCACAATCCACGCTGCTGTTGATGGTGTTGTTACTTTTGATAAGGTTAAAAAAGGCCACTTTACTGGCAAAACCGTTCCTCGTACCCGTGTCAGCGTTCAATAGCTGATCGGCTCTATAAAATAAATACCCCCGTCTCTCGGGGGTATTTATTTTAACTGCAAATTTATCTATTTCTGAGGTTGATCAGCTGTCATACCAAGGTGAAAACGAACTCGTTCAACAACATCACCAATAACCACCTGCGATTTAACTAGATAATCGTCAACGCCTAGCGCCTCAGCACGCTCTTTATCTTTAGGCTGGCTCAGGGCCGTAAGCATAATTACTCGTGTATTGGTTGTTTCAGGGGTATTACGCAAGATGTCCAACACATCAAACCCACTAATTTTTGGCATCATCGCATCAAGCAATACAAGGTCAGGCTTAAATTCAATCGCCGCAGAGAGCGCTTCCTCACCGTTATTCACTTCACGGATTTCAAAGCCTTCTAGCTCTAAACGAGATTTATAGACCGCAGCAAGTGCTGTATCATCTTCAACAAGTAATATTTTCTTCTTTGTGTCCATAACTACCTCTAATATTACTCAATGTTAGTAAAAAGCACAAGCATGGCTATTCTCCAAGATGGCTCATTGCCGCCGTCATCTGTGGATCATTGCCAGCATTCATATCATCAGCCGTGAGTTTAACTGTCTGATCAGGAGTAATTCCCTGCTTATCGATATTCTGGCCATTAGGCGTGTACCAGCGTGCCACTGTTACTTTTAGTTTAGTTCCAGCGCCGAGATCAAGTACTTTTTGTACCGTTCCCTTACCATACGTCTTTTCACCTATAAGCGTTGCGACTTTATAGTCCTTTAATGCACCTGATACAATCTCGCTCGCGCTCGCCGTACTTCCGTTTACTAGTACTATCGTTGGGATGCCGGCTAAAACAGGATTATCACCAGAAGTCAGTTGATCAGTTGTTTGACCGTTCGTACGCTCTGAAACCACCAACTTATCCTTTACCCAAAGCCCGGCTACGTCTTGTGCTGCGGTAATATAACCACCACCATTATCGCGAAGATCCAGAATTATACCTTTTACATTTTGCTGCTTAAAGTTCTCAGCTGCTTTTTGCGCCAAGAGTCCCGTCTGGTCGTCAAACCGACTGATCGTCAAAATTCCAACACCGTTTGTAATTTTACTGTCAACACTTGGGTTATCTACTGTTGCACGTGTTACTGTAAAGTCTTTTTGGGCTGTACCGCGCATAATTGTCATCTTTACGGTAGTGCCTACGTCACCACGCACCGCCGTTGCAGTCTGATCGGCTGACCAGCCACTCGTTGACTGATCGTTAACTGCCAAAATAACGTCTCCAGCTACAAGTCCTGCCTTTTCGGCTGGATTACCTGGCAAAATCCGGATAATCGTTGGTTTATCGCTTCTCAGACCAATCTCTGCACCGATACCACCGCCAATATTGCCCGAAAGATCATTATCAAACGCACTTGCTTCTTTAGCATCCATAAATACCGTGAATTTGTCACCTGCAGCTGCGACAAGACCCTTGCTTGCACCATCAACAAGCGCTTTTGTATCGAGTTTACCGTCATAGTTTGCTGCAAGTTGTTGGTAAGTTCGCTGCACAGAACTAAGATCAAGTGTTCCTGTTACGACCTTAAAGCCAAAAACAGGCGCAATTGCACCAACGACGTCCGCACTTCGCGTGCCCGCCACAAACCCAAGTATTGCCGTAATCGCAATCGTCAAAAAATATATGTTTTTAGTAATACCGGCCGATCGCTTGTGCGCATTCGCCATAGTATGTTGGTTATCTGCCACTATAGAATCATTCCCTCTCTTATCAGTAAGCTTCTACAAGTATAGCGCACTCCAGGTGGAGCGCGCTATACTTCCTATGCTTTTCTTTCTCTTAGAAATAGATGTATTGCTGATAAGTTCCAATTGGAACTTGCATCTTACTATAGTTACCCCAGCCAGAACCACCAGCGTTGTAGTAATTGTATTGGCTAACGATCATCGTACCTGCATTTTGGTCGACACTTTCAACCCAAACGATGTGGCCAGGTTCACCGCCCGACATAATAACACCGGCAGCATGTGCACGTGGCACGGGACTCACTGTATACCCTGCTGCATGGCCACTCGACGGCCAGTCATAGGCGTTGCCCCAACTAACTGGTGCGTAACCCGTTTCTTTGTAAACGCGCCATGCGACATAGCTTACACACTGACGACAGCCATAGCCTAGACCATCAGTACCGTTCCCATCGACACCGCCGTAAGACCACGCATTGGCATCGACATAGCAGTTAGATGAGTTCCATGGGTAGTCTGTCGTACCGGGTAATACAACCCCCGTTCCACGACCACCGCTAGCGGCAGCAATAGCAGCCTCAATTGCAGCCTGTTGTTGCTGTTGTACCTGAAGTTTTTTTGCTTCACGATCGGATGCGAGACTCTGGTATGCGTTTTCTTGGCCTTGTGTTTGAGCAAGTAAGGCGTTTTGCGCACTCTCTTGGTCAGCAAGAGCCTTGCGTGAATTAGTCTGGTCAGCAAGCGTTCGCTGTACATCTGCTTTTTGATTTTCAAGGTCAGCCTTTAAAGCCCTAATTCGAGTAATAGCCTCGGTAAGCTGCGTTTGAACCGAAGAACGGTACGTTTGCTTGTCAACATAATCTCCAATGTTCTTACTACTAGCTAGCATTTCGAGTGGCGATATAGATCCATCGATATAAAGGTCAGCAATAGTCGTACCGAGGGCCTTCTGGTTATCGGAAATTTGCTGTTGAGTTTGAATAATCTGCTCTTGCAACTTGTTGTACTTTGCCTGACTCAAGTCAATTTGCGCCTGGATAATAGCCTTCTGCTTTTCGATACCAGCAATCTCTTGCTGTAGTGTTCCTATTTGCGTTCGGAGTTGACCAGCCTGAGCAGTATATTGGTCTATCTCGCTTTGTAATGCAGTAATCTGATCGTCAAACTTATCAGCATATACACGAGGCATAATCGAGAGTGGTGCGGCTATAACCATCAAAATGGCAGAAGCTACAAGCATTGAACGTGTAACTAACCCTTTTGAAACTGGTGTGGTGGACCGCTGTTTCATTAGCCTGATATTACCACAAGCACGATGAAATGTCAACCGTATATACAACTAGATCTTGAGGTAGCGTCGAGTGGCAAGAAGCGCGGAAATAATACCAATAATAGCACCGAGGATAATCATACCAAGCAAGACAACAACAATATAAACTGTCGCAAGATGTATCGTGTTGTCGATACCAATACCATAACTCATTAACGTGTTTTTAGAAGCGTACAAAAGCCCAACACCAAGACCTGTGGCGATAATGGCTGCAATAAAGCCATATACAACCGCCTCCACAATAAACGGTCCGCGAATAAAACTACGATCAGCACCAATAAGCTTCATCATCTGAATCTCGTCACGGCGGTTAAAGATAGCCATGCGAATAGTGTTGAAAATAATCAGTGACGAGATTGCAATGAAGATAATACTAGCAACAAGACCTGCTTGTTCGGCAAAGTTTACCCAGCGACCGATATTATCAATGGCGGTCTTACGGTCACCTGCAAAAGATGGTGCACGATTTGGATCAATATCCCTTTTAAGTGTTGGATCAGTGTTTACAAAGTTGCGCAACTCGTCGGTCTTATTAATATCGACCGGGCTAATGCGGAACGTTCCTGGAAACTCGTTGGTTGCCTCGTTTAATGCGTTAAGCGTTCCAGCATCGCCACTATTTGCTTGAGCAAATTCTTGACGCGCTTCTTCAGGGCTGACATAACGAACATCACGAACCGAATTTTTAAGATTTTTAAGACCAGTTTCTATATTTTGAATATCATCGCTCGTCGTATCAGTTTTGACATAGATTGACATATCCACTTTATCGCGGATTTCGCTGACCGTATCAAGCAGGACACTACGAGCAGATAGCGTTACAAATACCACTAAAAGCGTGATAGTCATAACCGCCGTAGCAGCGATTGTAAGCCATGCATTACGGCTGAAGTTGCTTACACCATATTTACACATACGCACAAACGTCAGCCACTGGCGACGGTGATGTTTTTGCTGAGAAAAAGCCTTGGCGTCCAGTTTACGCTTACTCATTGTCTGTAACTCCCCTGCGCTTGATCACTGGTAATTTTGCCGTGTTCCAACGTGACAACACGACGCTTCAGCTTGTTAACGATGTCAACGTTATGAGTTGTCAAAAGTACCGTTGTACCGTACTTGTTGATTTTTTCAAGCAACCGAACAATATCCCAACTGTGGCGTGGGTCAAGATTACCCGTTGGCTCATCGGCGATAAGGATTTTTGGCTGACGAACAACGGCACGAGCAATCGCGACACGCTGACGTTCACCACCGGACAGCTGGTGTGGAAATTGGTTTTCTTTACCGGCAAGGCCAACAAGCTCAATCACCTTTGGTACGGTATTCTTAATTTCACGGTTAGTCATGCCAGCAATTTCAAGGGCGAAGGCTACGTTTTCAAACACAGTACGCTGCGGCAGCAACTTAAAATCTTGGAATACTACGCCAATTTTACGGCGCAATAGCGGGATATGCTTATCTTTTAACGTATCGTAATCAATACCACCTACGACAATCTTGCCGCTAGTTGGCTTTTCTTCGCGAGTAAGTAATCTTAGGAGTGTTGTTTTGCCTGCACCGCTGGTACCGACTAAAATGACGAACTCATTTGGTTCGACATGTAAGCTTATACGGTTGAGCGCAGGTTTGGCATCTTTTCCGTATGTTTTAGTTACCCTATCTAAAAGAATCATCGCTGTCTATAGTATACCATAATCACTTTTATGGCTACAGATCGGCTAGTGTTTTAACTAATTCATACCATGCTCAAGATAGGCAGTCATAAAGCCGTCTAGCTTGCCGTCGAGTACGCTTGAAGCATCACGATCTTCATATTTAGTACGAGTATCCTTCACCATAGTGTAGGGGTGCAACACGTAATTACGAATTTGGCTTCCCCAGTTTGCTGATTCACCGGCATGTAAATCACTGACATTTTCAGCATGCTGCTCTAGTTGCAGCTGTGCTAATTTTGAGCGTAAAATACGCATAGCCGTTTCTTTATTTTGAAGCTGCGATCGTTCATTTTGAATAGCAACCACAATGCCAGTTGGAAGGTGCGTCACGCGCACAGCGCTATCTGTCGTATTAACGCTCTGACCACCATGGCCGCCTGCCCTATAAACATCTATTTTTAGGTCTTTGTCACTGATACTAACCTCCTCAGGCGCTTCAATCTGAGGTAGGATCTCGACTAGCGCGAAGCTAGTTTGTCGGAGGTTGTCGCTATTATACGGACTGAGACGAACAAGTCGATGTACGCCGTTTTCAGAACGCAGTCTTCCGTACGCGTAAGGACCTGTAATTTCAATCACACTCGCTTTAATGCCCGCTTCATCGCCAACGGAACGTTCCACAATTGATGTTACAAACCCGGACTTTTCTGCCCAACGCAAATACATTCGCTCAAGCATTTCAGACCAATCCTGAGCATCAGTCCCACCGGCTCCAGCACTAATACGAATGATAGCGTTATGGTCATCGTATTCACCATTAAAAAGTAGTTCTTTTTTACGCTCGGCAAACTCAGCTTCAAGCGCACTGACCTGACCCTCGAATTCTCCAAGTAGACTATCGTCACCAAGCTCCATCAGCTCATGCATATCCTCAGCTTGAGCACGAAGTGTCTTCCATGGTGTTACCATAGCGTTCAAACTAGCAAGTTGCTTGCTCTTATCCTGAGCATATACGGGATTGTTCCAAATTTCGGGCGCCGCTAATTCATCCTCGATCGTACTCGCCAAGGCAGCTTTGTCTTCAATTGCCAGTTGCGTATAGGCAGCCAATATCGACTGACGCAAGGCATCGAGCCGTTTTAACAATGGCTGCATAATTCCTCTCCTCTTGTACTTTTATTGTAGCAGATTATAAATTTTTAACCGCTGCAATAAACTGGTCTCCGCGGTCTTTGTAGTTTTTAAACATACCAAAACTTGCGCACCCCGGGCTTAATACCACCACATCGCCCGCGTGCGCCTGGACTGCTGCAATTTTAACGATTTCATCCATCGTAATAGTTTCACCTAAATTAAGATATGGAATTCCTCGAGGCTTCAACACTGCCTCAATTTTTGGTGCTTCAGAACCAATCAACAGAGTAACTCTGATATCCGCCTTCTCGGCAACTTCAGCCACCGATGTGAAATCAGCCCCTTTGCTTGAACCGCCTAAAATCAGCACTTTTGGTGCGTCAAATGCGACCATAGCAGCGATAGCGCTGCCTGGTGTAGTAGCGATACTATCATCGTAATAGCGAACGTTTCTTTTCTCGTCAACTAGCTTAAGTCGATGGGGTAACCCGGTAAATTCAGAGAGACCTCGTGCAATAACTTCACCATCTTGCACATACGACCAAACTGCGTTGATTGCCGCGCAGGCATTATCTTGATTATGCACGCCTGGAATTACTAGTTCATCCGTTGAACAAAGTTGTGTTTTGCCATACCAAAATGCACCATGTGCTACGTGAGCAGCGGTTTCAAACTGGTAAGGTTGTTTCATCCCTTTTGACTGTTTCGCAATTATGGCTGAGTGAGGATTATTAACATTGTATACCGTAATATCGTCTTCATTCTGATGCAGTACGATATTCGCTTTAGCTGCAACGTATTCCTCGAAACTAGCATGGACATCCAAATGATCCGGCTCAATCATGAGCACCACAGCTACATGCGGTGATTTTTCAATATCCCACAGTTGAAAGCTACTCATTTCGTACACAACAATATCTGTTTCAGCAATTTTTTCGAGTTCATCAAGCGCAGGCATACCGATATTACCAACTAGATGAACTGCTTTACCACTCGTACGCAAAATACTTGCGATCAGACTGCAGGTCGTTCCCTTGCCCTTACTGCCCGTTACGCCAATGATTGGCGCCGGACACTCAGCAAAAAATTCATTAGTTGCCGACCATACCTTGCCATCTGTTTTAATTTTACGTGGCGCAAGGCCCGCCGTTCGGACAACCATGTCGAAGCCATCTAGCTTCTCAAACACCCCTAAACCTAGGATCGTTTTCGCCTCTACCGGTAAATCCAGTATATCTTCGCGTTCATCAATAATCGTTACATCATGTCCATGACGCATAAAATAATCGTAATTTGATTTACCTTCAACTCCATAGCCTGCGATAGCGATCTTCATAGCTTCATTCTAACGCTTTTCAAACAAACGAGCGAGCTTATCATTCAACTCGACGATCTCACTCTTTTCACCGCTGCTTACACCGGCAAGTACCCATGCGTCGCTGGCAATAAACTCGCGAGCCGTTTCAATCATTTGTTCACGATTTGTCTTGCGAATAGAATCTGGAACCTTTTCATACTCCTTTACTACACCATCGGCAAAGTAACGACCTGTGTAGAAGTTACTGATCTGCGCTACCGTTTGAGCTCCCATTTGGTAGCGACCAAGCGCATACGACTTAGCTGCCGCTAGTTCGTCCTCGGTAACTTTCCCGTCCATGACATATTTCATTTCGCGTACGATAATATCAAACAGTCCATTTGCCGTATCAAGGTTTACCTGACCGCCAAAGTCCCAACTACTGTCATGAAACCCAACTGATGTATCGGAGAATACGCCGTAGGCAAGACCTTTTTTACGAGCCGCACCATAGATACGTGAATGCATAGTACCGGTTAAAATATGGTCAAGAATATTCATTGCCTCAGCTTCGTCATCCGTAAGCTCACGTGGCAGCGTAATCGACCAACCAAATGTTAGGTTAGATGCTTCTTTACGACGTATGAGCGTAGGATTTGCACTTGTCAAAATATCACGCGGGACCTCAAATCGCTCACCCTCTGGTAGCTCCCACTCCGCCAGCTGGCGTTTGATCTCACTCTTGCGACCCTGCAACTTACCGGCAATCACAAAACACATATTTTTTGCAGTATGCGTGCGCTTATGATGTTCGCGAATATCGGTAAGACTCACATTTTGAATTGTCTGTAGACGCTGCCAAAATGTATAGACGTCCTCGCCGAGCAGTTGCTGAATTTTTGGCCACAATACTCGGTTGTGATTATTCAGATAACCCGTAAGCTCACTCTTCACGTTGCCTTTTTCAGCCTCAAGTTCACTTTGATTGAACTTTGGCTCACAAATGGCCACACGCTGCAATGCAAGAATACGTTCCCACTCAAAGTCAGCGCAATCCGCCACGTAAACCATAGAGAGATCACTCGTATAGGCGTTATGGTATGCGCCATTTTTTGTAAACTCAGCCTCATAATCGTGCTCGCTCTTAAATAACGCGTTAGCTCCAAATGCCATATGTTCCATCACGTGGGCTGTTTCATAAATGTCCCTGCTCCGAACATAACGGTTTCCTGCACGAAACTGAAACTGAAAGCTCATGACGGTGGCGCCTGGAATATCAATCAGCAGACCGCGCGCACCGCTAGGAAGCTTCACTTCTTCAACTGTATGTTTCAAAATCCTCTCCTAATCTAGGTTCTCGCTAAAATACTGTCCTCTATTTTGACACTTTTTACGGATGATTACCACCTTCTCTTCTGTGTTTTTATAAGATTTTTAGTCAGTGTGACGAGAATGCCACACACTAGCACCTTCACTCAGTAAAGTCCATGGCTTAACGTGTATTGACGAACCAGAGGAGTATTACCAAACTTTTGTTAGTCACCTATTTTAAACGAAGAGTGCTAGCGATGCGGTACGGACTGCTTGACTGAACGCTTATGTTATGATATAAGTATAGTTATACGCTCCATCCCTCTCGCATAGAACGGAGGCGCCATCATGGTGCCCGCGTCGTACCTCTCCACCAAGACCCTGCCGTATGGCGCTCGCCGCGTCAAGCTTGCTGTCGACCTACTCGTTGGGGCACTGTTCTTTGTGCCTCTCGTCCTGCTCGTCACCGTCAATGGCGTCTACTGCCTCCTCAATGGGGGTGGTCTGCCACTGGTTAGCGAGCCGCGTATGGGAAGGAACGGATCGTTCAAGTTCTACAAACTACGTGTTCGGTCACGCAAGGGCCAACCTACCCGCTTCGGGGAGTTCCTCCGTCGCTGGGGGATCGACGAGATCGGTCAGGTACTCAATATCCTCAAGCGGGATATGAGCCTCGTTGGTCCTCGCCCGGTAACTCCGGAACAACATGGTCGCTACATTGAAATCGACTCACGCTTCACGCAGCGGTATGGCGCTCTGCCTGGCCTCTTGGGCTTGGGCATCGGCACTGTAACCAACCGTCTGTGTGTACAGCAAGAAGTACAAGACACTGGATTGCTCCGGCTCGAGTACGATCTGTCGTACGCACAGGAGTGGTCGTGGCGGCTCGAGTTCAAAGCTATAAGGGTTTCGCTCGTGGACATAGTCCACGGACACGACCCGTCGTAGCCCCTACGCGCAGGTCTTAGGTGGTCGCCCCCGTCGAAACTCGACGGGGGCTTCTTCCTTTTACGGAAATAGAAGCATTATCGGTGAGACGTCTACCAGCGCAGTTTCACCACGCAACCACCGCATGATGAAAGAAGCCCGGGCTTCGGATATACCCTAAGGGAGAATCCGAAGCGCCGGGCGCTTTCATTTTTTGCTATTTTTACTTGCGATTCTTTTTGCGATTTTGGCGTTCGCTTTTTTTCTTTTTGCGAACATCGTTCTTGTGTTTGCTTACTTCAGCGATAGTCTTGGCTTTTTTAACTTTAAAATCACTGTCGCGACTTTCCTCACCACCAGTCACTTCGTTTACGCCGCGCTCAACAGCAGACTCTGCAAGGCGGGTTAATTCAGTGTCATGTTCCTCTTCTTGCTGCACAGTGATATCACTCGGACGAACGTGCATAATTGCACGCAACACTTCGTCGCGCAGTGTTGCCTGTAGGCTCTCGAAGAGCTTCTGTGATTCAGCACGGTATTCTACTAGCGGATCACGTTGACCGACAGAACGCCAGTGAATACCTTCACGGAGATGTTGCATGTTCTCAAGGTGCTGCATCCAAAGCGTATCCAGGATCTGCAGATAGACTTCTCGCTCCACTTTGCGAAGGACTGTTGCGGTTAGCTCATCTTCTTTGTCCTTATAAAGCTTTTCGACTAGGTCCTTAGCCTGCTGAAGACGGATCTTGTCCTTCTTCTCATCACCAATCTCAGTAATTCTCTTCTTATCAAGCGGAAATACTTCTTCAAACTCATCAACAAACTTAAGATTGTTCTTGGCGGGTACGTACGTCAGCTCAAGTACTTTATCGGCAATCAAGCGTTCGATTTCTGATTTAATGTCATCACCCTCAAGAATCTTGCGGCGCATCACATAAACAACACGGCGGTGGCGATTAATAACATTGTCATACTGCACAACGTTTTTACGTGTATCAAAGTTGTAGCCTTCGACACGCTTTTGCGCAGACTCGAGCGTCTTAGACACAGCCTTATTCTGAATTGGCTGATCTTCTTCTACGCCAAGACGATCCATCAGGCTCGCGATACGCTCACCTTGGAAAATACGCATTAGGTCGTCTTCGGTTGAAACGTAAAATTGTGTTTCACCTGGATCTCCCTGACGTCCAGCTCGACCACGAAGCTGATTGTCAATACGCCGAGACTCATGTCGCTCAGAACCGATAACCACCAGGCCACCGAGTTCTTTTACGCCTTTTCCAAGCACAATATCGGTACCACGACCGGCAATATTCGTTGCTAGTGTTACCGCGCCTTTTTCGCCCGCTTTAGCGATAATCGCAGCCTCACGTTCGTTGTTTTTAGCGTTCAAGATCTCGTAAGGAATTTTTTCCTTATCAAGCCAGCTAGCAATCAACTCGTTTTTTGAGATTGAAGCCGATCCCACCAAAACCGGACGCTTCTCTTTGTGATATTCCTTAATTGCATCCGCAACAGCCTTCAGCTTTCCCTTTTCCGTCTTAAAGATCAGGTCTTCTTTGTCATCACGAACAACTGGCATGTTAGAAGGAATCTGAATAACATCGAGGCTGTAAATCTGTTGGAATTCTTCTGCCTCAGTAAAGGCCGTACCAGTCATACCAGAAAGCTTCTTATATAAACGGAAATAATTCTGGAATGAGACCGTTGCAAGTGTCATACTCTCTTGTAGTACATTCACACCTTCTTTCGCCTCAATGGCCTGGTGCAAACCTTCGTTGTAACGACGACCCTGCATTAAACGACCCGTGTGTTCGTCCACAATGATGACTTCGCCATCATTTGTAACCACATAATCTTTATCACGCTTGAACAAGGTTTGTGCTCGAAGTGCTTGGTCCATATGATAGACAGAACGTACATAATCTGGCGTGTACAAGTTTTTTATACCTAGCATCTTTTGCACTTTTTCAACGCCTTCGTCCGTCAAAGACACGCTGCGACGCTTTTCATCTAGTGTATAGTCTTCAGACGTTAGTTTCGCAGAAATTTTTGCAAATTGGTAATAGCTATCAGGATTTTCAGCAGCCGGTGCGCTAATAATAAGCGGCGTACGGGCTTCGTCGATGAGAATCGAGTCAACCTCGTCCACGATCGCAAAGTTCAATTCGCGTTGACGAAGAAGATCTACTTCATTCACCATGTTGTCACGAAGGTAGTCGAAGCCAAATTCGTTATTTGTACCGTAAGTAATATCTGCGGCATATACTTCTTTACGACTAACCGGACGGAGTTTACGCATACGAGGATCGTCATGTGCTTCATTATTGTAGTCAGGGTCGTAGATAAACGAAGCGTCGTTAATAATAACACCGGTAGAAAGCCCCAAAAAGTCGTACAGTTTACCCATCCAGCTTGAGTCACGCTGCGCGAGATAATCGTTTACAGTCACCACATGCACACCCTTGCCTTCAAGTGCGTTTAGATAAACTGGAAGTGTTGCGACAAGTGTCTTACCTTCACCAGTTTTCATCTCAGCCACATTACCGTCATGAAGGGCCATGCCACCGATCAGCTGCACATCAAAGTGACGCATACTAAGAACACGATCGCTCGCCTCGCGAACAAGCGCAAATGCATCGGGCAAAATATCATCAAGTGTCACCTTTTTATCTTCAAGACGCTTTTTTAGAACGGCCGTCTGTTTTTGTAACTCAGGCGTCTTCATTGCCTTATACTTGTCGGCAAGTGCATTAATTGCACCGACTTTTTTCTCTAAACTCTTAACAATCCGTCGCTGCGGATCACCAAAAATCTTCGTTAACGCTGATTGTCGGCTGACCATAAAATCCTCATCCCTCCGGTGAACTGAAACTTCTGTAAAATACTATATACAGTATACGCTGTTTGACCTAGTGGGACAATGTATGTCACACTTTTCCAACCGCTCGCCCGAGGATATAAGATAGACAACCATGTAGCATAAAAAAATGCCCGAAAAATAGTCACATCCGCCCTAAGGAGCGTACTGTTACAAGTACGATTTACAATTCACGGGCATAGCTGCGCTTGAAGCGACTTAAAACACCGCGACGACCAACATGCAGCACTGTGTTTTGTTTATATTTACGCAACTGATTAACTAGCTTTGCCTCAACGATATCGAGTGCCGCTAGTGCGTTGACCGTTGAATCTTTTGCAGTCAAGACTTTGTCCGGTACGGTCAAGATGACCTCGGCTTCGTATTTATTGCCGTAGTCACGGTTAACTTGCTTGATCTTAACTTCAGCTCGTACGCTTTTACGTGCGTGCTTGGGGAGGTAGCGATCAAGCCGGCCAATTTTTCTGGTGACGTACTTTTTGGTGGCAGCGTCCAACTCGTATTTGACGCCTGTGATATCAATCGCTTCAATCATGCTACCCTCCTTTTGGTTAGGTCTATATATCTATTATACTGCCTTTTTAAGCAGATAGCTAAACGCCGCGTGTTCGGCCTCTTGGATTCCTAATTCGGCAATGTCAAAGACAGCGTAGCCATACTGTCGGCACAATGCGACATAGCGCTCACTGCGTTTTGCATTAAATTTAGCCCACTCGTGCATCTTTTCATCACTAAAATCCTGCATCCAATTGTTATCGCTGTCACTATCACGAATGTTCATAAGTCTTTCGTATTGCAACGGTGAAGTATCCACCAGAAAAGCGGCCTCATGTTTAAGCTCAAAAAGTTCGAGAAAGTCCGGCCAGATATTCCCCTCAATCAATATATCGTCAGCGGGTGCGTCACCAATCGCTGTTTGTATATAAGATTGATAGAACTGCCACATAGCCTCGTCGCGTCGTCGTAGCCGATCAATTTTCGCCTCGGAACTCGTAGCTGTCGAAACGTTCGCTGCGACATGATCAAAGATGTCAGGAACCCACTCTGGCTCAAGATTTGCCTGAAGAGAGTGAACAAACGCATCACCTGCAATCACCTGTCCATCAATCTCTTTACGGACCCGCGCTGCAAGCGTTGATTTACCGCATCGTGCTGGCCCACCAATAAGGTAGATCACTAAAGAATCTCTCTACCGCCAATGTATTGACGTAGCGCTACTGGGATCCGAACTGTTCCGTCGGCCTGCTGATGGTTTTCTAAAATTGCAATTGGTCCACGACTTAATGGCAAGGCGGTCGCATCGTTGGTATGAATCAACTCTACTTCGCCACTATCACGACGGACACGAGTTTTAAGACGCCGAGCCTGATAGTCTGTCATATAGTCGGCCGTATGTGTTTCGCGATATTTATTCTGGCCAGGTAGCCATGCTTCAATATCAACTCCACGCGCATTCGGCTTACCAATGTCTGCAGTACATTTTAGTAGCACCTGATACGGTATTTCCAAAAGTTGCATAAGTTTTTCTTGGATAGCAACCATAAACAAGTGTTCATCAAGACCTTTTTCAGCCACGCCTAGGCTTTCCATTTCCAACTTGTCAAACTGATGCATCCGGAACGTACCTTCCATATCTTTGCCATACGTTCCAGCCTCACGGCGGAAACTAGTTGCGTAGCCAATGTAGCGTAGGGGAAGATCTTTTTCGTCTAATATCTCATCGGCATGCATGCTCCCCAGAACATGCTCAGCACTTCCCTGCAGCCATAAGTCATCACCCTCAATTTTATAGCGATCATCGCGCGGTTCAAGACGATCCATCGCATCATACAAGTCTGTACGAAGCATGAATGGTGGCAAAACTGGCAAAAACGGCTTGTTCGATACGTTTAGGTTGTTTTCGCGAATGATTTCATCCAGAAATGTCTGGTCGCTCAGCTTGTCCATTACGAACTGAATAATCGCAAATTGCAGCTTTACCATGTCACCCTTAAGATAGGTAAAACGAGATCCTGCTACTTTCGCAGCTCTCTCTTTATCCATCCAGCCGCGAGCATCAGCAAGTACGGCGTGATTCTTAGGTTCAAAATCAAACTTGGTGGGCTCACCTACTTTTTTGGCAACCACATTTTCGTCTTCAGTCGCACCCACTGGCACATCAGCGAGGGCCATATTTGGCACTTTTTTAAGCAGTGCCATAAAGTTTTCATCAGCTTCCTTAAGGCTCGTTTCAACCTCTGCTAATTGCTCTTTTATTTCCTTTCCTTCAGCAATCAGGTCGTCGGTTGGTTTTCCGCCTTTCATACGTGAGGAGATATCGTTACGCCGATTACGTAGTTCGTCTGCTTGCTGCTGGAGCTGGCGTTTGGTTTTATCCCAACGCAGCACCTCTTCGACGTTGACGTCGTAACCCTTGCGACGTGCGTTTTCTTGCACGGCTTGGGCATTTTCTCGGATGTAACGTATATCTAACATGCCACTATTATAACCTTATAGGACATAATTGCCTACAGAGATAAACTTGAAATACTTATGCTTTAATGTTATAATTAGGTCCGACGCACTACTAACAACAGCGAACCAGACACTTTTGCTCGCGAAGTGGTTGATGCGCTCGAAAAAACAAAACTTAATCCAGAGACAACACTTGTCATGGGCGGTAGCGCTCTCGCCCTTGCCGGCATTCGTCGCGCAGGTGACCTCGATTTGGTCGTACCTTACTTTGCCACTTACCGAAATCTACAAACCTCACGCAAACTCCCCAATGGCTCGCCCCTTCAGGACAAGGTTGGTGCTCTACATCCTTTTCTAGAGACAGTGCCAATGTATACCCCTCGAGATACGCTCGCCGTTGATGTAACACACCCGCATGATGGTAAACATCACCAGCCAAACCTTGAACTCGATAGAGAGTTCTTACGGACGATCGCTTCGTTCGAACATGTACATGGATATCCCGTCATGCCTCTAGATCTCGTCCTAGATCACAAAGTGTATCGCACTGGAATGCCTAGCCGTAAAGACCGCCAAGACATACGCGCCATCCGCCAGCATCTACAACTAAAAGACCGGGGATAACCCCGGTCTTTTAGTTCATTTATTCTGTTCGCAATGCCTCGATCGGATCGAGTTTAGCAGCTTTTCGCGATGGAAAGTATCCAGCCGCAACCGCAACAAGCATCAGCGCAAGTATCAAAATAATACTTGTCATAGGGTTAAACTGCAGTAAGGCCGTACCCGCATCAAGTCCTAACTTATTAGCTATCCAAGGATTGAGAAGACTCGTTGCAACTGCAAGACCGGTCCCGATAATTCCACCGAGGAAACCAACCCAAGCAGCTTCGTAGCGGAACAAGCGACCAACATCTTTTTTACGTGCACCAAGTGCCTTCATGAGGCCGATCTGCTGCGTGCGCTCAAGTACACTAATGTACTGTGTGTTGATAATACCAAATACCGAGGCAAGAATAGCAAGGAATCCAAAGCCGGCAACACCCCATTTAACGACATCAATGAACTGGAATAGTGTTTGCTGGATGTCTTTTAGGGTTTGAACCGTGTAACCTTCGTCTTCTATCGCCTTCTTAACTGCATCTACTTTAGATACATCGCTAGCACGGGCCGTAACGCCACTGTACTCGTTTGCTTGACCGGAACCGTCACGCTGATAAGTGTAGATACCCTTACCGTCACCGGCCGATATCGTTAGCTGTGGCTGATATCGCAGTTGTAAACTCGATTTTTTACTTACGGCTGTTACCATCAAGTTTTTATCCTCACCTGTATCGCCGCGGACGCGTGGTGTTTTATCAAAGTGGATAGAAATGGTCTTGCCGATCGCCTCCTGTGCATCTTTAAATCCAAGCGCACTAAGATATTCTTCCGGTACGACAACCTGACCTGTCGATACCTGATTATTCAGCATCGTGCCAGCTGCAAGTGGCACAACCATACGATCGCTTTTAATAGTAATGCTGGTCTGATATTTAGCCGCCGAGTTGTCGCGTTGCATATACGTCGGATTGATACTATACATCGGCGTTACATCTTGGATGTCAGCCGTTTTCTCAATTTTTTGCACATCAGCATCCGTCAAAACATTTTTGTCTGTCGTTGCTACGCTAGGGTCGTATACTTTTGGCGAAAGATCTTGTGTGTTTGTTTTTGCGAAGACGAATATACTACTTTCGTCACCATTACTCTTTACAAGATTATTCGTGTAATCCTGCGTTCCAGCACCCGCCGCCAGCGCAACTGTTACAGTAAACGCACCGACGCTAATAGCAAGACTCGTTAGCAAGGTGCGTCCTTTCGCATGACGCAAGCTTTGACCAGCACGACGAACAATATCTCGTGTTTTCATTATTTAGCACTCCTTTTTGCTGTTTCAATCTTTTCAATTTTGCCATCCTTAATATGAACACGCATATCACACTTTGCCGCAAGCTCTGGATCATGCGTCACAATAATCAATGTCGCACCATTATTCTTGTTATAACCAAAAAGCAGCTTTTCAACGACTTCCCCGGTTGCGCTATCAAGGTTGCCAGTTGGTTCATCTGCGAATAAAATTTTTGGATTATTAACAATAGCACGCGCAATGGCAAGACGTTGCTTTTGGCCACCCGAGAGATCGCGAGCGCGAGATTCTTTTTTATCAAGCAGTTCCACCGCTTCAAGCGCTGCTTCAATTTTCTTGTCGCGCGTTCGCTGCGAAACGTTAGCAATTTCTAAAGGTAAGCTCACGTTGTCGTAACAAGATTCGTTGGCTTGAACGAAAAAGCTCTGAAAGATGAAACTCATGCGACGAGAACGAAACATGTCAATCTGTTTTTGACTAAGCTTCATAATGCTGCGACCATCAATCACAACCTCGCCCTTATTCGCACGGTCAAGACCACTCATTACATGCATAAGCGTCGATTTTCCCGAACCTGACTTACCTATAATAGCAACACTGGCACCTTCCGGAATATCAAAGTTAATATCATCTAGCGCTGTAAAAATGTTCTGTTTTTTACCGTACGTTTTTGTGACATGCTTTATTTCTATCATCATCCCTACCTGGTTACCTTTATATTACGTGGCTCAATAAATTGCATCGTTGGCATCGTACCATCTTGTTCAACTCGTGATTTTACAACAACGTATTGTGTCAGGCCAACAGCCGCGAAAAAGCTTAGCAGTCCTACACAGATAATAATACAAACGCTCGTAATGACACGCTTGGTCATTTTTCGCGCAAAAGCGGCATAGGCCAATACACCGAATAATGAAGCAAGAAGTAATCCGGCTATGATAGCAAAGACCAATGCTATCGTCAGCATATGCGATTCAGCGATATTCTGTGTAAATGCTCTGTAGCGATTGAAGAACACTGCGAAGCCTACCATTGCCGTAAAGAATGCTGTTCCAGCAGCGCCAACAACGCACACAACACCGACGATATTTTGAAGCACTCGCTTTGTACCTTCATCCATCCTAGTTGCCCTTGGCTCGATCGTTTCGTTTACCTCACGAATTGAAGCAATCGTGACTGGCTTTCCAGCCATTTGCAACCTATCCGCAGCTGTGCGAGCAGGTGGAACAACCGCCCATAAAAGTATATACGCTAAAAGCGCCGTACCGAACGATGCAAGTAGAAGTAAGATGAACACAACACGAATAAGAGCCGGGCTAACTCCAAAGAACGCCGCGATTCCACTTAGTACACCACCAAGAACCGCATGATCGGTATCACGGTACAGCTTGCGACCAGCGCTATTCATAGGAATCTCGTTTTCTACAGAATCCTCTATGTCCTCACCATCGGCTTTAAATTCTTGAGGTTCTCCCAGTTGTGTCTTCAACGCCTTTACATCAGCACTTGAAATCACATGATCTTTTTTAACGCCACGCTCGGCCAAAATTTCAGTCATCCTAATTTCAACGTCTTCTACCAAATCAGCATCGTGGCTATATGCCTCCAACGCTTTCAGATATACTTCAAGGTCCTTTTTTGCACCAATCTCTACGTCGTAGGAGGTTTTGGCGATATGAATTCTCGTAACTTCTTTCATAGCTTTTCCTTATAGCTTCTTCAGCGTTGTATTTAACGTTGTAATCTTATGTGTCACTTCACTCATAACCTCACGCCCAAAATCGGTTACTTTGTAGTATTTGCGAGGTGGTCCCTGCTCCGATTCCTGCCATTCGTGTGTCAAAAGTCCATCTTTTTGTAGACGACTAAGTAACGGATAGATCGTACCCTCTACAACCACGAGCTCGGCGTCGCGCAAGCGACGAATTACATCACTTGTGTAGACAGGAATGTCGCTACACACCTTTAAAACGCAGTACGCCAAAAAACCCTTGCGCAGTTGCACTGCCAATTGTTCGGCATATTCTTCGCTTGAACTTTTCTGTGTCATAGTTCTATGTTATACAAGGTACTACAAAAATACAAGCCCAAAATAAGACCGGCCTTGATAGCCGGTCTTATTTATAAATCGTTCATAGTTCTATATAAACCGATTGCATCGCGAACACGACGCGTAAATTTCTCTTCGTCCGTCGGGTCACCAGTGGTGTTTACTACTGAATTCACATTCTTAGCCTCAAGCACTTCTTGCGTCCACGGTACAGCCTCGGGTGCGCTCATCGTAACCGCTGCCGTCATACGTGAACCAGCAGGAATATCCACTTTCTCACGAACCGAGTCAACAAATCGATGGGATGTCACTGTAATTTCATCACCCTGCTCTATAAAAGAGTAGTCGGTTAACCGACGACCTAATACAAAGACCTCGCCTTCAATTGGGTCTTCTTCATGCGCACGCGGATGTTCAATAATATAGCGACCAAACTGCTGTGCGACCCCAGAAAGAAGCGGCTTCACGACACGTTCACCCATCGTCAAAAGGATTTCGTTTATATCCTCTACCTTAATTCTCTTAAGGTCAACTGCAGTTTGCGCCCAAATCAGTTCCATCTGAAGCCTAGACTGGCCCGATTCCATATCAACCACACCGTACTGAGACAAAATCCGTACCGGCTGCTCTGGATTATCCTCATGTCCTCGAAGAACGTTAGGTGTTCTCCCCTGTAAAACAGGTATTTCGTTCACAGCTGTGGATGTTTTTTCGTGTTTGTCTCGTCGTAAACGCATTGTGATATTTTTATATCATACATATGCTTAAAAGTCAAGATTGTTACTTCTCAGACTCTATCCATGCAGTCAAAGCTTCACCATATTTTTTGAGATTTTCGCGCCAATGCTCGTCAGTTAGTAAGCCGTCTTCGTCAAATGACAATCCCATTGTATTTGCTACATACACCTCTGGCTGGCCCATCAGTTTCATGCCTAGGAATGCCACAATATGCCGAAGGTCAGACTGAGCGATGGCTGTTCCAACAGGACTGATAGAAGCACCAATCATTCCGACTGGCTTACCTGCAAAAGCACTTGTACCATATGGCCGACTAGCCCAGTCGATGGCATTTTTTAGCACACCCGGTATGCTTCTGTTATATTCAGGTGTCACAAACAATACACCATCCGCCGCTACTACGATATCTTTGACAGCCTGAGCTTCAACCGGATAGTTAGACTCAAGATCCTGGTTAAAAAGAGGTAGCTGAAGATCAACATAGTTAAACTCTACGCCTTCAGGCAAAAGCTTTTCAAGCGTTTTAGCTATTTTTTTATTGTACGACTCCTTTTGCAGACTACCTACAAATACGGCAATTTTGGTCATTTTTTACTCCCTTATTACAAAATACTATACTTAGTATAGTATAATTCCTATTTTGTACAACTATTGTTTTTTCTGTTAAATGTTTGATGGTCATTGACTTTTAAACATGTTTATGCTTATATGTATATACAACATAACAAAAACAGAAAAATATGTCTGAGCACTTACCTAGCACACTACCAGCACCCGAATCGCTTCCCGCCACACCTGATGTGGATCCGGAAACGATAGACGAAATCAATTCAATCGAAGAACCAATCGATACGCGTGTTACTTCAAAATGGGCTATTCGCCTTGAGATCACTGCAGAAAAAGTAGGTTCATTCCTTGAAGACCGGGCAATTAATAAGGCTCATAAAGAAGCCTTAAATGAAGACCAGAGCCGCAAGGCTCAAGCACAGGATCAAGCGTACGACTCTTATACAGAGAACATAGACGTAGTCAAGGAACGAGAAAGCAACGAACGCAGTCAAGAGCGTCGTGAAAAAGCTAAAAAGCTCTTTAATAAGATCGGAAACGCCAGCCTTAGTTTTTTGGAGTCTCAAGGTATTATTCCGCCTCGGGGTGAATGGCACAAACAGGGTAAGGGTAAGTTAAATATGAACTTTTCTGCCTGGATTGCGCGTAAGTACGTCGCAGCCAAAGAACGCCGCGACGCTCGAACTGCTGGATTTCTTTCTGACGAACAGAATGAGGCAATCATGGGGGAACCCGAACTAATAGACACCGAAGCAGACGATACCGCCGCTGAGACTAAGGAGCCAGCTCCTGATAAAGATACCGTGTCTGAATCCCCCGCTCCAGAGCCTGACGAGAAAAGTGTCCCCGAGGTTACAGAGTCCGAGACTAAAGCAACCACCGAGTCCGAAAAAGAGACTGGTAGCGACGAAGAGCGTGCCCTTGCTGCTCGCGAAAAAGCCACGGAACGAGCTGCAGCTGCAGCAGAACGACGTGAAAGACGCCGCGAACGAGTTAAAAATGTGAGTGAACGTGCAAAGAATATCGTTCAGAAACTTAAGCTCGGAAAGCTAGGTAAAGGCGCACTCGCCTTATTAGGCCGCGCGCGGGCGAGTGCCTCGGCAGCCGCAACCGCCTGGATGGACTTTGGCAGAGAGTAGTATAGTAAGACTATTACATAGATAAAAATCAAAGGATTATGATGGAAGAACAATATATCACAGAAGACACACTTAAAACATTTGGCGTTGCTATTGGCGACCAGGATGAAGAATCGTTGCTTGAGCACTTGAACGAAATATTACAAGAGCGCATCGGCGCGGAAGTAGCCTCAACACTTGACGAGACTCGACTCGAGCAGTTAATTAACCTACAAGAGGCGAATAGCACCGACGAACAGATTGGCACATGGCTACAACAGAACGTACCTGAGCTGAAAGAAATTGTAGAAGATGAAATTGCTATCTTAATGGGTGAGATTGCCGAGAACACTGACGCGATCAATAAGACCGCCTAATACTATTTGAACTATACATAAAAATAGCTCCCAGAGGAGCTATTTTTTAATCAAATTTTACACCAGGATAGAGCTCACGTGTCGTAGAGTCATACTCGACGCGAAGCTGTGGGAATGGTACACCTTCACGCGCAGTGACACCCTCAAAAATCCAGAAAACGCGTTCACTATAACCCCAGCCACAAGCTGGTGGCATGCCATATTCGAGCATCTCAACGAAGTCAATATCGAGCATCATCGCCTCGTCATCCCCCGCTTCGCGCATTGCCTGCTGTTCAAGAAATCGATTAAGCTGATCGATCGGATCGTTTAGCTCGGAAAAGCCATTACCAAGCTCACTACCCACGATAACCGGCTGGAAACGTTGGACGGTATTATCATCGTCAGGATTACTCTTAGCGAGTGGACTAATGAACTTAGGCGTATTAATAAGCCACACAGGCCCAGCAACGTCTTTGCGAATATTCTTCCAGAGCTTATCAATACCACGAGCGCGGTTTTCAGTTTGCTCTACTTCTAGCTTGTTATCTGCAAGCGCCTTTTTGACATCATCGAGCGAACTTTCGTAAACATCAATATCGTAATGCTTTTTAATAACCTCGGCATAGTCCCAGACCTCCCACTCACCACTCATATCAACATCAAACCTACCAAGTTTAAATTTGAGTGTACCGAATGTCTCTTGAAGCACATATTTATACATGCCTTCCATAAATGCCATACCATCCCGCCAGTTAGCATAAGCCCAGTACCATTCCATAGCCACATGCTCGGGAAGATGTTCGTCGCTGTAGTTCTCGTTGCGAAAACGTGGACCAAGATCGTAAACCTTTTCAAAACCAGCGCCAACAAGTCGTTTAAGTGGAAGCTCGTGACTTATCCGAAGATAAAAATCTTGACCAAGAGCGTCCATGTGGGTGACAAACGGATTAGCATCAGCACCACCAGTCGTATGTTCAAGCACAGGGATATTTACCTCTATGAAGTCATGGCTGTTAAGATAATCACGTGTTGCTTGCCAGAACTTTGAGCGACGGACGAAACGATCCCGTACATCTTGATTGACGCCCATGTCGAGGTAACGGCGGCGAAGACGCTCTTCTTTATTAGTCAACTCAGTCGGAATTGGACGCAAGCTTTTCGTAAGAAGGCGCAATGTTTTAACGCCGACAGATATCTCACCAGTTTTAGTTTTGATAACTTCACCTGTAGCTTCAACGAAATCACCCGTATCAAGGAGGGGCAGTTCTTTGATACCAAGGACACTTTTAGGAGCGTCGAGCATATCCATGTCACCATCACGAAGGAATAACTGCACTTGTCCGCTAAAATCTTTGACCACAATAAACGCCAACTTACCAAACTTACGCAGACCGACAACGCGACCGGCCACGGTAACCGTCTTACCTTCAAGCTCGGCAAATTTTGGCGAGATCTCGCCCGCGTTATGAGTACGGTGACTTTCCGCTGGGTACGGATTAACCCCGATTGATTTGAGTTCTTCTAATTTTCTTAACCGCTCGTCACGGTAGTCCTGCAGTGTTGCCATATCTGTTACAGTATAGCGTATTAACGGAAAAAAGTCTTTTATTGTTTGAATGAATTGACACTCTTAGTTAAGAGTGAACCTATTCGCATAAGTTTACAAAACAGGGCGAATGAAGAAATGACGGCCACCAGTACGGTAGACGCCATCACTTCTAAAGACTACTATGGATTATTAGTGAATTGAGACAATCTCGTAGGAGATCTCACCTTTTGGAGTGGTGATAGTGACGCTGTCACCTACTTTTTTACCCATAAGTGCTTCACCGATTGGTGATTCGTTACTGATCTTCCCTTCAAGGGGATCAGCCTCCACAGGACCAACGACGTTGTAAACAACAGTCTTCTTACCAGTTTTGAGCTCTACCTTGCTTCCAAGACTAACGTGCGAGCTTTTGCTGCTCTTAATAAGTTCAGCGTTAAGGAGAATGTCTTCGATTTCGGCAATGCGGCTTTCTACTAAACCCTGCTCTTCGCGGGCAGCATCATACTCTGCATTTTCGCTCAGGTCACCATAGTCACGAGCTTCAGCAATTTTGTCTGCAATCGCACCGCGACGACCCTTGAGCTCTTCAAGCTCAGCCTCTAGTTCTTGCCTACCCTCACTTGTGATCTGATACGTTTTTTTCATCTAATTTTTTCCCTTCACCTTTCGATTACGAATAGTGCTTCAATTCAAATATAATACGCTATATATAGTGTAAACCCCCACTCATAGATTTACAATTCAACCTAGTTTAACAAGCAGCTCATCACGTGTCAACACCTCCGTTTCACCACTTATACGAGGTGTATATTCGTACTTATGCTCCGCTAGTAGTCGATCGCTGACCGTTACGCGATGTGGGATACCCATAAGTTCGCTGTCGGCAAATTTCGCACCCGGACGCTCATCACGATCATCGTAGAGTACTTCAATTCCCTTTTCAGTAAGTTCTTTGTAGAGCTCGTCTGCGTGTTGAGTCGCCTCTGCTCCACCAATACGGACAAGATAGACTTTTGCTGGCGCAACGCTCTCTGGCCAAATAATACCCTTGTCATCTGCGAACTTTTCAACGATAACACCCATAACACGAGTAATGCCAATACCATACGATGCAAGATAAATAGGGTGTTCTTTGCCATCCTGGCCCGTAAACGTGATACCCATCTGTTCAGATTTTTCAGTACCGAAATTGAAGATATTGCCAACCTCGGCGCTTTTTACCCGCTCAAGCTCATCTTTTGAAAGACCAAGCTCCTTAATGGCATCATCGAGAACTTCTTCGTTTACAGCAATGTTTTTCTCGCGGTGTACGTAGAGAATATCCTCTCCAGCATCACAGATAGTTTGAAACTCGTGACTGAACTTAGTGAAGGCGCCACCGCTAGCAAACGTAACATAGGTGTCCTCGCCAAGACCAAGACGGTCATAAATACGCGTGTAAGCATCGGTTACTTTACTATAATAAGCGTCAAGATCTTCGGCACTCGTATGGAGCGAGTACATATCTTTCATAACAAACTCACGACCACGCATGATACCACTCTTAGCTCGAAGTTCATTACGAAGCTTTGTTTGGAACTGGTAGACGCTAATTGGGAGATCTTTGTAGCTGTTTACAAAGTGCTGCATCATCTCCATAATAGCTTCTTCGTGAGACCAAGCAAGACCAACTTCCGTATCGTCCTTGAGCTTGGTTTTAAACCATACATCTACAACGTCATCGCTCCAGCGAGTGGTTGTTTCCCACGTTTCTTTGCGCTGTAGGTTCGTCATGATGAGTTCTTGTCCGCCAACTTTATTCATCTCTTCACGAACAATCTGTTTGATATTTTCGAGAACCCGAAGACCGAGTGGTGTATATGCATAAACACCAGCCATAACTTTATAGACATAGCCTGCGCGAATGAGTAGTTGTGCGTTTTTAGCAACCTCATCCCCTGGTGCTGTTTTGCTGGTTTTAGTAAAAAGATGTGATACGCGCATAATTGTTGCTCCTGCTTACATTACGAATTGATAGAAAATATGAGTAAAGTCAAAGTTACCGGCGAGCCGGCATACGGGGAGCGATAAATGTAATGGAAATCTCCGTCATTAGGCTATATTATACCTTACATTATCGGATTCACAAAGAGGATGTAGAATGCTATGCCATTTTTTATCATGTGAAGCAACATACCCGCCCAGATGTTTCCCGTTACCTCACGCAGACCACAAAGCACTAAGCTAAGTGCAAAAACATCAACGCCAACATTCCACTGGCCATGTACGAAGCCAAAAAGTGCGCTGGTGACGACCATAGCAACCCATACTGGCATGATCCTACGTAGTTTACCGTACAGAAAACCTCTAAAAAGTGTTTCCTCGGCTAGTGGCGCCACAATAATAAGCGTGATGAACGCGACGAGGTACTGTGAATAGTACATGAGATGGGTAAACCCAGTCGACTGGGTTTGGTCGGCGTTGAAGCCTGGAATAATCTGTGAAGCGATATAAACAAGTAGCCCCGACCCGATCAGGTAAACGATAAAACCAACGGGAGATAAAAAGATATCTGTCCAATTAGGAAGCCGCGCCATACCTAGATCTTCTCTAGTTATAAAGTCGCGTCTGACATACCACGGAACGCCAATTACGATGGCAATACTGACAATATAAATAACGGCTGCAATCACTGCATTTATAATTGAACTATCGACATTCGCAAAACTCACGCCAAAATCTATAAGAATATAGACTAGCTGCTGCACAATAACAAGTGCAACACCAAACCCGATAAGTACCCACGCGGGTAGTGCGACGGCCTGCACAATTTTATTATGCGCTAGTTTTTTAACCAGCCGCAGTAATTGTTGTTTGTTACTTGAAGAGTTTACTAACATCGGCGATTGTTACCACTATTACAAGGGCCATTAAAATCAAGAAGCCGGTACCCTGAATCCGCTCCTCGCGCTCTTTTGTGAGCGTTTTTTTACGTAAACGGTAAATTGTCATTACAAACCAACGACCACCGTCAAGCGCAGGGATTGGTAGGACATTCATAACAGAAAGAGTGAGTGATATGATTGCAGTCAAGAAAATCAACTGAGTAGGACCAGCTTGCTCTGCTGCCGGGAAGATTGTTCCCAAAATACCCACCGGACCGGCGACACTGCTGCTTGCAGCACCAAGATCTTGATGTGCCTGTGTACGGATCGTTGCATCAGGACTAAATTGTAATACAACACCAGAAACAAGGTTGCCTAATAGGTTACCGAGACCCTGCAAGGTTACGATCGTAAACTGGCCTGTTGTCACAACACCGACAACAGGAGCTGACCAGCTGGCGTGAATCAACTCTTGTTGACCCGAGCCTACACCAAGATATCCTCGTCCGTTCTGGTCGTCGGCACGAAGCTGAACGCGCGTCGTACGCTCCACACCGTCACGCGAATATATAATTTCAACGTTCTGACCCTTTTTAGACCTTGACTGAGCCGCAAGAGCAGCCGATGTTGGCACCGGTTCACCAGAGAAGCGAAGTATCTGGTCACCAACTTTCAAACCTGCTGTTTCTGCAGGGGAATTTTTAGCAATTTCCACAATCTCGACCGGTTTTTCGCTAAGAATAGTATCACCTGGCATTGAAAACTGGTTTGGTAAGATTTTCGGAAGACCCGTCCAAGCAAGACCAGTTAGGAGGAGTGCCGCAACAAGCCAGTTAATAACAACGCCAGCAAGTAGGATTCGAGTTTTAGCCCAGTAACCAGAGGCACCATAATCCCCTTTTTTGCTCGCATTATCATGCTCGCCCTGCAGTTTTACAAAACCACCAAGCGGCAACCAGTTAAGACTGAATAAGACACCGTTTTTAAGCTTTTTTGCCCAGCCACGCGGAGGAAAACCTATACCAAATTCCTCTACGATTACCCCATTGCGCCTAGCAATAACAGCGTGCCCAAGTTCATGTACGACAACAAGAATGACCAAAATTAATAAGCCTAGAATGATACCGAAAATTAACTGCATTTACCCTCCAAATCGTCTACCGCGGCGTGAATATTCTTCTAGTATAGCGGTCACATCGTCTTTTGTCATGTCCGGCCAGAACTTTTCTAAAAATATAAATTCGCTATACGCTGCTCGCCACAACATAAAATTAGAGAGGCGTTGCTCTCCGCTCGTACGAACTACAAGATCAACGGGCGGTAGTCCTGGCGCGTATAGATTTTCTATAATAAGTTCTGGAGTGATTTTGTCTGCAGATACGCCAGCTTCTACGATTTTTTTGCAGGCATCGACTATTTCCAGCTGACCACCGTAGTTAAAACAGACTGCCAGCGTTCCACGTGTATTACTTGCCGTTTTAGCCTCAGCTTCATCTATCGCCTTTGCAATCCCCTTGCTGAGACCTTCACGAGAACCGATCATTTTTAATCGGATTCCGTTCTCTTGCAAAATATGAATATCAGAGGTGAGGAGACGTAGTACGAGCGACATGATTTTTGAAACTTCCGACTCAGAACGTTTCCAGTTCTCGGTGCTAAACGCATACATCGACACAACCTTAACACCCGCCTCAAAGGTAGCCTTCATAACATCGATGCTTGTATTATAACCAGCGAGATGTCCTTCGTAGGTAGGGATACCATGCTTTTTGGCCCATCGACGATTGCCGTCGACGATAAATCCTATATGCTGTGGAACAATTGCTTCCTCAGCCATTAGATTGTGAGGATATCCTTTTCCTTAGCCTTGAGCGTCGCCTCCACTTTACCCTGCGCATCAGCCATAGACTTATCAAAATCCTTTTCGATGCGTTTGACGTCATCTTCGCTGAGTTCTTTGGCGTCTTTTCTACGCTTTGCTTCTTTAAGACCATCCTGGCGAATGTTACGAAGTACGATACGGACTTCTTCACCCTTTTCAGATGATTGTTTTACTAATTGCCTACGGCGTTCCTCGGTAAGTGCTGGAACAGGCACATGAATCACGCGGCCGTCATCAGAAGGATTCAAACCGAGTGATTGGTCATTACGAATCGCTGCAGAAATAGCATTAATATTACTAGGATCAAACGGCGTAACGGTCAGCATTTGCGCCTCGGCTGCCGTAATGTTAGAAGCCTGATTCAGAGGCATGAGCGTCCCATAGACTTCCACCTTAACACTCTCTAGCATACTGGCGTGAGCACGACCGGTACGAATTTTCTTAAGCTCCTCCTCAAAATGAGAAAGTGCACTATTTATCTTGTCTTGGTAGGAATTCGAATCAAACATATAAGATTATTTTACCATATTTAGTGGCCTGCACTGGTGTGCTATAGTGAAACTATCATGAAAAAACTTATAAAAAACAAAAAAATCGCATACTTGCTACTTGTTATTGTAATTATCATAGCGGGCGCCTTAACAACCATCTTTTTAGTGAACAAATCTGCTTCCCAAAAGACCTATCCTCTTGGGGATCAGCTTGAATATATCGGGCAGACTGGCTACGGATGTTGGCTTATATGTGATTCTAATCCTAATGCTATTTATTATTATGGAACGGATCTGGACATCACTAGCGTTATCAAATATTTTCAAAAAGCGACTGTTGTGAAGCAGCCTAGCAACATAGACGGCCAAATATATTTTGGTATTAAAACACCAAGCGGCGAAACAATCTACACAAACTATTACATAAATAAAAATGATGTTTATAATAGCAACACCAGCCTAAAGTCTACAAAAAAGCAGCACATTCTCGAGATACCAAACTTTAAATACCAGGTAGCAAAGCAATCCCTCTAGGCAAGTATGAAAACTCCGACCGTTCACCACACTGGATTGTGTAGAAACGGCCGGAGCCTTCGGGAGCACTATTGAGTTTTGATGGCTACTTCCAGGTGGCCTTTTCAAGCGCACCTGCTAGTATTCTCGCATCACCTCCTTCATCGATGTCTATATGAAGCTGCTTGCTCGGAATAGTCCATGCGTAGCGTGGAGCATTACCGCAGTATTGCCGGTACAGTTGAGCAAGCTCACCTCCTACGGTGACGTTCACTGGCCCCTCGACATTGCGGGGAGACCCAGACACACAGTCACCATGCCCATTTGTCCACAACTTTATCAGATCATCACCCGTATTACCTGGTGATATGCTGATGAAGTGAATGTGGGGACATGCACTCGTTTGCTCGTCGCAGTTCGTGTCATCCGAGAAGTTCACGAACGTCCCCGGCTTCGTAAAGGACAGTTGCCAGCCCTTTGGTGTGGGGATAACGAGTCGATCGAGTATGGTCGTCCGACCGGAGCCGAAATGGCCATAATCTGGCATCGGAGCAAGGTTCGGTGACCGACTTGCCAGGTAGTCGCCGATCCCATTTGTCACTGACTGCTGGATGTAGCCAGTCTTGTACATCTCGTTATGAGAACACTGGCCACCTTTGACGTTCGGAATGGGTCCCGACGATCCGTAAGTGTCATAGCGACGAAGGTCACACGAAAACACGAACCGACCGTCACCGACACCCTTGTTGGTGTACTCGGCCAAGGCCGAATTCACCGGCACGATCAGATCGTCCGAGAGGGGCTGCTTGACATCACTGAACAGGTACTGCGCATACAGGGTCACCTGCCCGGCGATCGCCCTGACCGGAACGGAATCCGGAAAGTGTGGGAGCTGCGCCAGCTCGTTAGATCCCTCGCGCATAGCGCTGAGGGCGCTACTCGCCCAGCACAGGCTGACCTGCTCCATTCGCTGCTCGGGAGCTAGCGAATTGTCGACAAGCAGCCGGCAGTATGCCCGCGGTAGGTCGCCAAAGGCGGTTGCCCAGGGACTGCCCGTGTTGGGCGTACCAAGTGTGACCACCAGACCAAGCTCATCGGCCACCTTGCGGCCGTCGATGGTCTGATTGGCAGCAAACCGTGCCGCCAAGCCACCCATCGAGTGTGCCACGACGATCACTTTGCCTGGGCCACCCTCCTTACGGGAGGTTTGCGCCAGGCAGTCGATCGTTCGGGCTAGCTTGGGTCCGATGTTGTCATTGGTGACCCAGTCGAAGTGGTTGTCTTTGTAGTCGAACGGCTTTACCACCTCAACACCGTCAATATTACTAGCGGCATCAATCATTGATGGCTTACCCTCAGACCACATGCTCGAATTCGAATCGAACCCATGCACCAGCAGCACCGGCACCTTGGTGCCAAAGCCACTATCGCAGGCGATCGACTCACTGGCCACCGCCGGCTGAACGCCGACGATCGTGCCCAGTACCAAACCCACGCTGACAAGCAAGGCCCAAAGGCCCGCCGTGTAGCGCTTCATGATCTTCACCGCCCTACTTCTTGGTTGAGGTGACGAGGAACCACTGACCGTCGATATAGGCCAGCGTGAGGACGAATTCGGCCGAAACCAATCCGCTCACTTTGGCATTCACGTGTGCACCGCCAAGACCGTCCGCCACAAACGAGGACGGATCGATCTTGACCGTCGTCCCGTTTGCGCGAACCCCTCCCGGGTTCCACTCGCCACTGCGAAGCGGCGGAGTGAGAATCTTGGCCTGTTCGCTCTTATCCTGACTGTTAAGCCCGGACTCAAGGAACGAGACCTGTGACTCTGTGAGACGAGACGGTAGTGCCGGGTTGACTGGTGACTGGCTACGGCTGTAGAAAAACCAACCGGCCGTCACCAATATAGCGACTGCAAGAACCGCTACGACTATAACGCGACCGCGTCGCATTGCTTTCCCCTAACCTAGAACGAATCTCCGCTAGTGCTCTACCCTAAGGTTAATATTATTGTAACATAAAAATGCAAATAATGCAATTACTTCCCTCCTGTCAACTTAAAAACCCGGCTATACTGCCGGGTTTTTAAAAGAGTCAAAGATATATCTACTCGTTTACGCCGAGTTCGATACGCTTGAACTGGCGAATAACAATGTTTTCACCAAGTTTTGCGATGTTTTCTTTAACATATTCTTCGACGCTCTTTTTATCGTCAAGAATAAATTGTTGACTCATAAGTACTTGCTCAGCAAAGTGCTTTTTAACCTGGCCTTCAACGATCTTTTCGGCGATCTCGGCTGGCTTGCCTTCGTTCTTTACGCGTTCCATAGCCTCAGTCTTAAAGCGGTCTACTTCTTCAGCTGGAATATCAGCCTCAGTGACATACTTAGGACTCATAGCCGCAACCTGCATAGCGATTTCGTGAGCGACCTTTTTAAAGTCATCAAGACGAGCAACGAAGTCAGTCTCACAGTTAACCTCTACTACAACGCCGATACGTCCACCATGAACGTAGCTGTCGATGATGCCTTCGCGGGCTTCACGGTCACCTTTTTTCTCTGCTTTAGTAAGACCTTTTTTGCGCATTGCTTCGAGAGCTTTATCAAAATCGCCATCAGCTTCTACGAGCGCTTTTTTAGCATCGGTCAAACCAACGCCTGTTAGTTCTTTAAGCTTTTTGATGTCTTCGATTGAAACAGCCATCATTATTTCTCCTCTTTTTTAACAGTTCCCGCACCTTCTGCGACCGCTTCGCCAAAGTAACTAAGAAGCAGTTGAAGGCCCTTGATCGCGTCGTCGTTACCAGGAATAACGTAGTCGACTGGAGTTGGATCAGCGTTAGTATCTACGACACCAACAACTGGAATACCGAGTGTCTTTGCCTCTTTAATGGCATTCGCATCAGTAAGAACGTCAATAACGATCATCGCACCTGGCTTGCCGTTAAGGTCTTTAATGCCACCGTACTTAATGTTAAGTTCGTCAATTTCCTCTTGGAAACGCTGAACTTCGAGCTTATTGTAGCGCTTTTCAAGATCACCAGAAGCCATGCGACGTTCGAGATCTTTTAGCTTTTTAATTTGTGCTGATACGGTGTCAACGTTGGTAAGCATACCACCGATCCAACGTTCAGTAACGAATGGCTGACCTACTTGTTCAGCGGTTGCCTTTACAATATCCTTAGCCTGCTTTTTTGTGCCAACAAACAAAATTTGCTTGCCGCTACCAGCGACCTTAGTAAGGAATGGAAGCGCCTTATCAAGGCCTTCTACCGTTTTAGTCAGGTCAATGATGTGACTGTCCTGACGCTTAGAATGAATGTACTGGGCCATTTTTGGGTGCCAGCGGCTCGTTTTGTGTCCAAAGTGAACACCAGCTTCGAGTAGAGCTTTAATATCGACAGTTACTGCCATTTGAAACTCCTTGTTCCTCATCCGCGCCCCTGAGGTTCAGGAGTATGGCACGGATTGTGTCATTAAAAATTGTTTACCTGACCATTATAACGCACTTTTTATCAGAGGTCAACGGATTAAAAAAATCCTCAAGCGACAAACACGTTATCACTTCAGGATTTCTGCTACAGAAATCCGCTGTAGCACCGGGGGTGCTGAGGGCGAGCTGCGCGCCCGCCCTCCGCACCGAGGTCGCAGTGAACGACTAGCTGATGTAGCCTCGCTTCTTGGCGACCTTGTAACCGAGGTAGAGCGCGACGCCCAGGCCGGCCACGATGACCAGCATGAACACCAGTCCGATTAGGACGCCCACGAGCTCCGCCAGGGCGAAGCCGGTCCACAGGGACCCGACAGCCAGTGTGATCACCAGCCACATCGGGGTCGCGAGCGAACCCATGGCGTCCTTACGAAGCGACGCCTTGTCGATCGGGTGTCCGGCGTGAGCCGCGCTGATGCGCTTGACCTCGGCGCCGAAGTACTTGAACGCGCCGACGATGTTCACCACCAGCAGCGCGAGCGCCACGACGGTGAAGAACGATCCCGCGAACGCGACGGACAGCAGCCCAGCGACGAGCATGGTGGCGATCGCCCACACGGGCAACCGCAGCGTGCGATCGGTGAAGCTAGTCGAAGCAGCCATCTGCAACACATCCTTCGTCTGGAGCATGGCATCAGCCCTGCTCTGTCACTTTTGACCTGACAACAATATATTTATCACGCCGTATTGTCAACAAGTTTTTTAAGAGACCTGAGTCTCAAAACCCTCCAAATGCAAATACGCATCTGCTATCCTTGAAGTGACAAAACAAAAAAGGAGAAGCAACATGCGTATTTTACGTTCTCATCATATCAAGAATTTAATTGAGGTGGTAGATACCTTCTTGCCCCGTACGGGCGTGAGCCCGCACGGCGGCAGACCAATTATTCTTCACGTCAACGACGTCATTGGACTACTACTCTTCAGTAGCATGGTTGCTCCGCAGCGTACACTCAAAGGAGTGTACGTCTGGGCACAAACCTTCTACTACCGTCGCTTTCAGTTTCCTTCGTACAAGTCATGGGTACGGAAGTGCCACCAGGCACTTCCGAGCATGTTGGCCATGCTTGACCAACTGCTCGTGAAAGACAGTGTGCTCCGCTTCATGGACAGTACCATGCTGGAAGTCTGCCGCTTAGTTCGAGCCGACCGCCACAAGGTGGCGAGAGGAATCGCCGCCTTCGGCAAGAATTGGCAGGGCTGGCACTACGGCTTTAAGTTGCATGCGGCGTGCAACACACGTGGCCAACTGGCGGCCGTTTTCTTTACACCCGCCAATGAAGCGGATAGCCAACAGATACCTCGACTCGTGAATGACGCTACCACCGTCGCCGTAGGCGACGGTGGCTACACTGCCAGCGTTATGAGACGAAAGATGTGGCGAGAACACCATGCCTACATTGTTTCGCCACCGCATCCCACGCAGAAAAAGAAAGTACTGGCCCGCTGGCAGCTAACGCTGCTGCGGGCTCGACCACGGATTGAATGCGTCTTTGACTATCTTAAAGAACATCTCTTCTTACAGAGTTCGTTTCCCCGCTCGGTGAACGGCTACGCCGTTCACTACATCCGAACATTGCTCGCGTACCAGCTTATGTGGGGGTTTTGAGACTCAGGTCCTACATAATTGACAACGCGTGTCAGTGAATGAACTATATGCTATACTTATACTTGCAAAATGAAAGTAATGAGGAGTCAAAAATGTTCAATCCAAAAACAGCACTCAGCGCGTTCTCGGCAAAAGATCTCAATGCCGTAAGGAGTTTCTATACTGAGATACTTGGTCTCGAAGTGAAAGATTCGCCAGCAGGCTTAGAAATTAACCTACCCGGTGGCGCAAAGATCGCCGTATATCAAAGCGACAAAAACCAACCAGCAGCATACACCATGCTAAACTTTTTCGTTGATGATATTGACGAAGCAGTAGATGCTCTTACTAAACGAGGTGTCATGTTCGAACGTTATGAGGATATGGGCTTTCCGCAAGACGAGAAAGGTATCGCTCGCGGTCTTGCAGCGCATAAAGGTCCAGATGCAGCTTGGTTCAAGGATCCGCAGGGTAATATCTTAGAGGTACTTCAAGTAGCATAATAGGTTCCCTATTTCATCAAGAACGAGGCAGAATGCCTCGTTCTTGATTCATGAGATTAGAAGAATAACAGCCTACCAATGAGAGCTTATTTACTCAGGTGTTCATGTGTTACCCGCCATCGTCCCTTGATACGGGCGACCACATTCGTACCTCTACCTTCATATACCTGGCGCTCTCCATTGACAATCCCATCCGATTTAAAATTATAGCTACACGCTGAGACCCAGTAATTTTTGCCAACCCAGCGAACGTCTGAAATCGTATATGTTTCGTCTTTAATATTCCCCCAGGTTTCCTCAAAAGCTTTTCGTACCTCCTGCTTGCCTTGGTATTGACCGTTCGTAAACCAGAATGACGCATCGTCAGCGATGAAGGGCGCGACCTTATTGAAGTCACGACTATTTGCAGCCTCTTCGTATGCCTTTAGGAAGGTATCTAGCTCACGCTGCAATTCTAGCTTGTCGTTAATTGTGATCGCTTCGCCTTTCTTAATGTCACGTAGTGCAATATCACCTTCAGACGTAGGCAAAGTACTAGGATTGTCATCGTGATTAACATAACGTTCAGGTGTGGAGAAGAGATATATCTTACCGCCAAACGTATGCGTCCACTCCCACTCACCATCAGGCAACGTGTCGAAATCTTCCTGAGTAAGCTCCTTGAGTCTGAACTGTATAACTACTTCACCTTTTTTGAAATCACGAGCGGCGTAAACCCCTCTACCCGCAAGAGCACCTTCGCCGATTATCACATCTGCCATTAATTTTTCGCCTCACATTTACCTGATTATATACTCTTATCATAGCAGGCCGTCATCAAAGTTAGAGATAGTGCCAATATACTTTTGGTGTTGTAGATTATGAATCTAGTATACTAGTAATAATGAAGAATTTTACTGATCAAGATGCAGCGGATCTCGTACAAACCGCTGTCGATATAGCCAAAACAACCACTACAGACGAAGGTGGTATAAAGCCGGCGGCTATCTGCTGCATAACTTCCCAGCCCGACGTCATGGCCGTCCCTACCGTTTCTAGACGTATGGATGGCGTCAAAGCGTTGAGCGCTACAACTGCTCTCCATATTGCCTTCACCGTGTTAGCATACGGCGCAGATTCGATAAAACATGCCAACAAGCTGAAAGACGGATCATGGTCAGAAGCCGATATGTTATTTCGTCAAACTACCGCTCCGATGTTCTTGCCATGGGATGGCGGTATCGTCGTCATGGACGAAGACGGAGAGCTGCTATGCGCCCTGGCAGCAGCTGGACGAACATCTGAGGGCAATCGTCGCCTGATGGTTCTTGCAGCTCACAAGATGGGGTATAAGACAAATTTTGACGAGAAGGGCGAACCACTCCAATAGTCGTGCTCTCCCAGGCCAAAATAAGAAGTAGAGCAACTCTGCAAACAAAAAATCCGAAGAAATATAATTTTCGGATTTTTGTCTTTTTGGATAATCTTGGTGGACCCCGACAATATCTGGGCGATACTACCTTGAGAGTTCTTTGTCTAGTATTTTAGACAAAGGCTTAACACTGTTGAATTCGTAAAATGATAGGTATGCAAGCGCTAGCTCACGAGCTTCAGTCTTACGTAAACTAAAACCCTTACCTATAGTAGTGATGAGTAATGCATTTGCAAGCATGCGACCTGTTCGTTTATTACCATCCTCGAATACTTGGAGATACGGAATAAGCGTTAACGCAAGTAAGGCTCGAGCGAAAGGATCTGCAACACGGCTTATAACTGACAAGACCGTATCAACAGCTTCTCTTAGCTGCTGTGGACCAGAGAGTGGTTCGTAGTTGCTCGCACTAATACGAACTATCTTTTTTCGGACACCGCTTTCAATACCTAGATTTCGTCCAATAATACGATGTAGCTCCTCAATAGTAGGAAAAACTACAGATGACGTGAATAACTCTGGATTTTCAACTATAAACGATATAGCATCTTTATGATTAAGTATCATTTGCGTTTCAAATTCAGTTCTATTTTTCGCCTTAATGCCTTCAGTTAAAAGAAGTTGTGTATCGAGAAGTGTGTACGTATTGCCTTCTAGAGAAGAGGACTTCCAGGACAGCTCAACCGTTAAATACTCCAGTTCCTTAGGGGTCATTTGAGTACCGGGCTCATATTTCACAGCATGATTACCGAATAGTTCTTCCAAGACCTCGCTGGAAAGACCGTCGAGCCAAGCGATAAATTGATGATTAAGCGTTGTTGATGGACGATTCTCATCTTCCAGAAGCTTCTCGTCTATGTCCGAGACGATAAGTTGCGGGTAGTTAACGCTATACGTCGGATTATTGTTTGTTCCATTTCTCGTGATTATCCCCAAGTCCACTAGTCTTATCAGTGAACGCTGGATAGATCGAATATCGACGCTCTTAAGCTGTTCACTTATCGCAGGAGCTGTCTCATAGCCCTGTAGAAGATATATAAGCACGTACGAACTGCTTTTGTTTAATCTCATACGACAATTTTAGCATAATTTTCAGAAAAATATCCATTTTTGTCGTATGAAGAATATTGTAATAGCCGTCTACATTTAGATTAACTAGGGTCATCCACACCGAGTCACCCTCCCAGACCGGAATTGAAATAACAGAGGCGACATAAAACAAATAGTTCCAGAAAATAAAATCTGGAACTATTTGTATCTACTGATAATTTTGGTGGCTCCTCCCAGACTTGAACTGGGGACACAAGGCTCTTCAGGCCTCTGCTCTACCAACTGAGCTAAAGAGCCACACAGGCAGTATTAAACTGCAACTTCACCATTTTACTAGAGATGGACGTTTTTCACAAGGCTACTTGCCCATAAGCTTCGAAACAGCATTCGTCAGTTCCGAAGGTAGAACAACAACTGTTTTTTGACTTGGCTCCACAGCAATCTTCTCGAGAGTTTGAAGTGTACGAATATTAATACCGCCTGCCGCCTTCGAGAGGATACCTGCAGCATCCGCCACAGCCTGTGCTGCTGCCTTTTCGCCTTCGGCCGTAATAATAACCGCTCGACGCTCACGCTCGGCCTCAGCCTGCTTTGCCATCGCACGCTTCATATCCTGTGGCAATTCAATATTTTGGATTTTCACGCTCTCTACATCAATTCCCCACTTCTCAGTTTGGACATCGACAATCTCTTTAATTTGGGTGCTGACTTCGTTCCGCTTTCCCAGGAGTGAGTCGAGTTCTACATTTCCCGTTACATCACGTAATGCAGCCTGAGCGAACTGACTACTTGCATATATGTAATTCCTCACTTCAAGCACAGCCTTTTCGGCATCCTTTACCTTAAAATACACTACCGCATCAACATTAACGGTGACGTTATCTTGTGTGATAACCTCTTGTTTAGGAATATCGATGGTATTAGTACGAACGTCAACCTTAATCATTCGCTGAAAGACAGGCACGATAACGCAAAGACCAGGAGTTCGCATACCTGTGAACTTTCCTAGCGTCAAAACAACACCTCGTTCGTACTGGTTGACAACTTTTATGCCACTAAAGATATAGATCAAAACAATGATTACTATTGTTACTGCTAGTCCGTCCATTTATTCCTCCGTATCTTCAGTGTCTGCCCGCGAGCCATCAAATGCAAGACTAATCAGTTGGTCGATGAGCTCAGAATATGATATTCCCTTTTGGCGCCATAGTTTTGGATACATACTGATGTTTGTAAAGCCAGGCAATGTATTAATCTCATTTACATACACTGTGCCGTCATCAGCTAAGAAGAAATCCACCCGTGAAAGCCCACTGCACCCTAACACCTCAAAGGCTTTTGCTGCTAACTGCGTTATTTTTGCTTCATCGCGCTCTTCGAGCTCAGCGGGAATGATAACCTGCGAGGTGCTAGTAGCTGCGTATTTAGCGTCATAGCTGTAAAAATCGTCACCCGGTTTGACTTCACCTACACCGCTAGCTTTGTGATTAGGAGGATTACCGAGTACAGCTACTTCTAGCTCTCGACCAGTAATTCCGCGCTCTATCAGCACTGTCTTGTCGTGCTGATGTGCCGTTTCGAGTGCGCGAACCAGCTCTTCTTCGCTATATACCTTGCTTACCCCAACAGAGCTACCTGCTCTAGATGGCTTAACGAACATCGGCGAGCCAAGACGCATACTAAGCTGGTTAAAGTCCGGTATAGCCGCACCATCACGATGAACCTCGTACGGAGCAACCGACATACCGTTTTTAGAAAGCACTTCTTTAGTCGCAACCTTATCCATACAAAGCGCGCTAGAAGTCATGTCACAACCAACAATAGGGATATGAAGTAGCTGTGATAAGCCTTGAACACTACCATCTTCGCCGTTTTTACCGTGTAATATAGGCAGGATAACATCTGGCTTAACGACACGACTGCTTGGAATAGTAATAAAGCTACCTGCGCCCATAACTGGCGTAAGCTGAGGTGCGCCGTGAGTATCTAGCTCGTTACCAAGCTTATCTATAAGCCACCACTTACCTAAACGATCAATATAACCAAGAAGAACGGTATATTTAGCATCATCTATGGCAGCATACACATTGCGTGCAGAAGAAATCGAAACATCGTGTTCGGATGATTCACCGCCGAAAAGTAGTAATACGGTAGTTCGATCCATTAAAGACTAGTATACCTCCAACTAGCATACCTGTAAAATATACGCGTATAATAAAAGAGATGGAGAGAGTGCCGTTAGCAGAAAAAATGCGTCCTCAAACGCTGGATGAGGTGGTTGGACAAACCCACCTGCTTGGTGATGGTGAAATTTTGCGGCAGATTGTTCGTAAAAAAGAGCCTGTGAGCCTTATTTTATGGGGACCACCCGGCAGCGGCAAGACAACCCTTGCTCGTATTATTGCGCGCGAGACCAACGCGGAGTTTATTGAGCTTTCAGCCGTAACAAGCGGTAAAAAAGATGTTGAGAAAGTTGTTGAGCACGCTCGTCAAAACTGGAACCTCCAACTGCGAACATTACTATTCGTGGATGAGATTCATCGCTTTAACAAAGCTCAGCAAGATGCGTTTTTACCACACGTGGAGTCTGGTCTTATTACTCTTATAGGCGCGACTACCGAAAACCCGAGTTTTGAGGTTATCTCGCCGCTACTTTCACGAAGTCGTGTCCTCGTATTGCAGCCGCTTGCAAAAGAGGAGATTATCAATATTCTAAAGCGTGCGCTTAAGGACTTAAAATCGACTAAACGAGTCACGCCAAAGGCACTCGACTACCTAGCCGAGCTATCTGGGGGAGATGCCCGCGTTGCACTTGGTAACCTAGAACTAGCTCTTTCTCTAGATGAAAAAGTCACACCTGAAATCGTAAAAACCGCTGCTCAAAGGCGAGTACCTGGCTACGATAAAAAGGGTGAGATGCATTACAATGTCATTTCAGCTTTTATTAAAAGCATGCGCGGTGGCAATGTCGACGCAACGCTCTATTATCTAGCTCGCATGATTGATGCTGGCGAAGACCCGAAGTTTATTGCTAGACGAATGATTATTTTTGCATCCGAGGATATCGGTCTCGCTGGAAACGGTGCGCTGGGCCTAGCACTTAACGCGTTCCAGGCGGTGGAGCGAATTGGTATGCCAGAAAGTAACTATGTGCTATTTCACACCGCCACTGCCCTTGCTAAAGCGACTAAATCGCGCCAAACGACAGAGGCAATGGGTCGAGCTCAAGCTCTCGCCCGCCAGTATCCGGACGCGCCCGTACCGCTCCATCTGCGAAATGCACCGACAAAGCTCATGAAGGATTTGGGATACAACAAAGATTATAAATGGGAAGCTGATTTTAAACATCAAAAAGGCTTCTTACCCGATGAACTGCAAGACAAAAAAATATTTTAATCTTGGTGGTAGCGCGTAATAAGTCCTTGATGAGGTTCAAGGGTTGCGCAGCTTTCAGTATCCCATTGTATAGACGGATGCGTCGAATAGATAACTGCGCCTTGAACCTCTTGACAGTTTACTGGCGTATCGGACATATTAAAGAGCATCAGGAATACATGGTCACCGCTTTTACGTGTATAGCCAAAGACTTGGTCATTCGAACCCTCCCACCGATGATAAACTCCCGTGTGAAGATCGTGCTCATGACGCAGCTCGAGTAGCGAATGATACATAGAAAGAAACGATGATGGATCCTCCAACTCTGTATCTACGTTATTCTGCGCACTATCATCAGCAACTGGTAGCCATGGCCTATCTACACTAAAACCAGCATTTTCACCGGCCGTCCACTGCATTGGCGTACGCTCTGGGTCTCGGCCAAGTCGCGGCTGCGCGAGGCCAAAAGGATCACGAACAATCTCTTGCGGCATAATCACATCGTGCATGCCAAGCTCATCGCCATAATAAACTACTGGAATACCTGGAAGCGTCAATTGCATCATACCGATCAATTTAGCCTGTTGATGACCAACACGGCTCACTAAGCGGGATTGGTCATGGTTGCTAAAGCAATAGAATGGTCGCAGCTCTCTGCCTAAAAGATCTTGAAAATTATCTATAAACCCACGAAACGCAGAGGCCGAATAGGATGTCCGCATTCCATCGAAGTTAAAAGGCGCCGCCACTTTTGGATAGATAGAATAAAAATTAACATACTGAGCATCTTCGTTAATTCGCTCGTCCGGATAATCTTCAAACAAGATAATGCGGTCAGGATATTTAGCCACAGTAGCAGCGATTTCGTATAGATACGAGTCGAGCAAGTCACCGTAACGGCTACGTAGTTGCAGTTGCTTATGATATGGGTCGTCGCCCTCCTTGTAGTTAGGGTTGGGTGGATTATCCTCGAAAAGCACCGTATCTTTAGAGAGCCAGCGCACTGCATCGGCGCGGATACCGTCGACCCCCATAGATAACCAATAATCAAGCACATCGGTCATTGCTTTTCGAACTACTGGGTTATCCCAGTTAAGATCGGGTTGTGCCGACAAAAAGCTATGTAGATAGTATTGGCCGGTTACTTCGTCATATTTCCATGCAGACCCGCCAAAAACACTCAGCCAGTTATTAGGCGGAGAGCCATCCGGCTTGGGATCGTGCCATACGTACCAATCACGACGCAGATTATCACGCGAACTTCGCGACTCTTTAAACCACTCGTGTTGATCGGATGTGTGGTTTGGTACATAGTCAATCATCACCTTAATTTCACGACGATGCGCTTCTTTAAGCAAGCTCTTAAAATCATCGTTCGTACCAAATAATGGATCTACAGTGTAATAGTCGGAGATATCATACCCAAAGTCTGCCATCGGAGACTTAAAAAAAGGTGAGATCCAGATTGCGTCAATCCCAAGCGAGTGCCGACCATCCTTTATGTAACGAAGTTTTTCAATGATGCCTGGTAAATCACCAATACCATCTCCGTTGGAGTCTTTAAAGCTACGGGGATATATCTGATAGATGCCATTAACATCGTGCCAGCGTGTCATGTGCTTATTGTAGCAAGTTTATGCTTTAAGGGTATTCGTATTATTTGTTAGTAACACATATAACTGCAACGCAACAGTTCACTCAATCAACACAAATGCTTTTCTTATAGTTAAAGAAAACACCTGATACCTTCATATTGTCTGGGGACGGATTCAATCAGGCAACTCGCGGCAAAAGATTAGATTTGCAAAGTTTGATACCTATACTTCAATTTCAATATCGTAATGGCAATTTTCTATTACCTCCTGAAGTCGCATAGTACGACTTCAGGAGGTACGTGGAGTGTGACCCTACCGTCGTGATCCACTGCCAGGGGACCAGATGCGACTGTCAGACGAAGAAGACACGGTACCACTTGATGGATCATCCTTGAGTTGCCGGAACGCCTCACGGATGATCTCCAGCGGGTATTTATCGCCCAAGATGCGCTGCACGCCGATGGCGGTGTGCTCTCCATAATTGCGCATGACGTGGCGTTTGACATCGTCGATCAGATTCATTGCATTTCCTCTCGAAACGAACAATACTGGCATGATCATTCTATTCTAATCAAAAAATGAATACAACTACCACTATAAAGTTATATTGAAACTTTTAGCCCGTAAAACATACAGGTAATCTATACGCTACTATCAATCAGATACGATTCGTCCGGCAAAAGGGTAATCGGTCGTTCAAAATCAACTTCTTCATCACCCCGCTGCTTACCTTTAGATGATGTCATGGTGATTCTACCTCTCGTTTGACCCACATCAAGCACCGATACTGTTACTGTATCCTGCGTAAGATTAGTGAGAGAAATAACCTGTCGTCTTTTGTTAGTAGGATCGTTGCGGGCGAAGACCAGGACGTTAGGATTATCAGTATGAAGCATTCTTATACCACCCTCATGAAGTGCATCATCTTCGATACGTCGTTTGAAGACCTCTTTTACCATACGATATGGTGAATTTGGGTCTTTAGCTTGTAGCTCAAGATTATCATCTCGGTTAACACTGGGGTCTGCCGCCCGTAGCCACATTTTTCCTGATTCTGCCTTGGAGAATCCACCTTGCGGCGAACCATCCCATGGAATAGGAATGCGCTCACCATCCCGCTTTCCAATATCACCATCTTTTTGCAAGTCCTTGGGAACAATCATATTTGGTCGTCCCAACATATCACCCTGCCATGTATAGAGCGCCCCTGGCAGTGCAGCCAGCATAAGATGTGCCGCCCGCGCCGTAGCAGCTGCGCCAAGTCTCGTACGCAGAGTATCAACATCATGGTTACCCGTTACTTGGTTAGGCATAGCGCCCTCAAGCACGCTCATGCGCTCATAGTAGTTACGTACTACTTTACCAATATTCCTGGCAACCCAGTACTCACGATTAGTATTAAGCAGCATTTCAAAATTAAAGACATTCGCCTGGGATGGACTGAGATTGTCAAGGCGAGTGTCATCACCCAGTGCTGACATCCAATCTTCAAACACTAGGCGAATATTTCTGCCTTGGTAGGCATCTTCATCAAGAACCGAAAGTAGATCCGCCGCATAGTTGCCTAATTCTGGCCAATGACTTACTAGTCGCTTCTGCTCCCACTGATCATGAGGATTAGTGACGCCGGGATTATACTCACCTAAGCTCTGCCCTGTTGGCGCCGGATCCTCATCTCGAAACTCTGTATCTTTACCGATATGGTTCATCACATCTACTCGAAAACTATCAACTCCAAGATCAAGCCAAAAACGAACCACATCTTTAATCTCTTCTCGTACGACAGGATTGTCCCAATTAAGGGTCGGCTGCTCCTTCATAAATTCAGCAAGGTAAAATTGCTGGCGTTCTTTATTCCAAACCCAGGCTGTTACTGCCGGAATAGTAATGCCATCCGGAATTTCACCATCGTATTCTTCACGTATCCTATCAATCTGTGGCAACGAGAAAATGCTCGACCAATTGTTGGGAACTGTGAGACCTTCAGGCAACTCTTCAAGGCGATCAGCGCCGACAATGCCCTCGGGTAGCTCGCCCTCAATAGGATCACGCCAAATGTAATAGCCCTCGTATTTATCATGATCAGGGTGATCTACGTCGTAAGAAGCCTTAAACCATTCACTTTGATCCGATGTATGGTTTGGAACAAGATCAAAGATCACACGTATGTCACGTCGATGTGCTTCATCGAGCAGCAACTTTACGTCGTCTAGCGTACCGAGCTCCGGATTAACCTGATAGTAATCCGAAATATCGTAATTGCCATCAAGTCCGGGCGATGCGTAGATGGGACCGAGCCAGATTGCTGTAATTCCTGACTCCTGCATCCAATCAAGCTTACTAATAATTCCAAGTATCGAGCCGATTCCACGATGTGTTTCACCCTCAGGTCGCTCTTCATTAAACGTACGGGGATAAACATGAAGCACGTTCTCGTTCCAGTTACGCGTACGGTACGTCTCCTGTCTCAGAAATTGATCGACCTCAACATCGTCCTGCGGCATACTTTTTCTGAGATATTCGCTCATAATCGTAGTATATACCTCATTCTTATCAGAGTATCAACAGTACGCCAGCAAAATGTAGACTATACAACATATCCACACAAGGTGTATACTTGGTATAAACAGCAATGGAAGTATTTAACCTATGAAGATTGCCATGATGGTGAGGGGCTTTATGACCTCTCCTGTGTCGAATGACATAGCCTATTCTCCAACCAACGTTGCAATACCAATTGCCGAGGGTCTAGCGGCAAAAGGTCATGACGTCACCTTCTTTGGCCCTGAGGGCACTCACCTTGAGGGTGTTGAAGTCATCACAAATAACGTTCGTCCCCTTGTAACGACCGCTCAACAACTACATGAGATGGTTACAACTAACGACCTCTTTCAGGACTATCTACCAAGTCTTTACGACCAGTACATGGTACGCGATATGTTTGAACGTGCGAAAGCGGGTGAGTTTGATGTACTTGTATTTCACCACCCAGAATCTGCAATGGGCTTTGCCAGACTCTATCCTAAGGTTCCCGTTTTATATGTACTCCACGACTACCTGGACGAAAAGCGTCGCCAAGTCATAGAGATGAACCTTTCTCCAAACCAGCACTTCGTTTCTATTTCCAATAGCCAGCGACGTGACGCGCCCGACCTACCTTATGTTGATACAGTTTACAACGGCATCGACACAGATCTCTTCACCTATAGCGAAGACGCCGAGGACTATTTGATATACGCTGGCCGTATTGTGCCGGAAAAAGGTGTGAGAGAGGCTGTCCAAGTTGCTCTTAAAACAGGTCGTCGATTATTCCTGATTGGCCAGGTACTCCCAAACTACCAGTGGTATTTTGATGAGTATATTAAGCCTCACCTTAGCGACCGCATCCTTTACTTAGGTCTTATCGATCAAGAACAGCTAAAGCGCTACTACCAGAAGGCTGCCGCGCTTTTGATGCCAATTCGATGGGAAGAACCATTCGGACTCACCATGGCAGAGGCCATGGCTTGTGGTACACCAGTTATTGCCTTTAGGCGAGGTTCCGTCCCTGAGGTGATTGTTGATGGTAAAACCGGTTTTATAGTGGAAAACACCGCCGACATGACCGAAACCATCGAAAACATTAGCAAGATTAAACGACGTGATTGCCGTCAGCACGTTGAGCATCACTTTACGCTTTCGCACATGGTCAATCAATACGAGTCTGTCCTTAGTAGCATTGTGTACAGTACGCCGCCTAAAACAAAAGCCTTTATCAAGGGTGTTCGTCTTATTTCTGAGAAAATTGTCGATCAGCTGCGCTAGTTATTTTTATCGTCTTCGTTTAAAAGTGCCGCTAATACGCCATTTGTCCAACCAAAACCGTCTTGCAACGGGTATTCACCACCACCGCCCACACCACTTGGGTCAATGACGTCATATTTTTCGATCATCTTGCCTTTAGTTTCAAAGACGCGCACGTTTGTAGCTATCCAACGATGTTTAATCTCATCCGCTAGCTGGTGGTGACCGTAATTGCGCAAACCTTCGATAACGATCCAATGCAGAGGTGCCCAACCATTTGGCGCATCCCACTGCTGACCCGTCTCTATTAATGTCGTCACAAGCCCGCCATCCTTTAAAAAGTCTTCTTCGAGTCGCTTAGCAACAGCTGCTGCCTGCTTAGTAGTGGCGATCTTTGCGTAAAGTGGAAAGACACCTGCTAACGTAAGCCTGTGCGTTTGTTCTTTTTTGTGAAAGTTATAATCCCCAAAGAAACCATCCGTCTCGCTCCAGCAGTATTCTTGAATACCATGTTCTCGCTGATCAGCCGCAGCCTGAAATTTACGGGCAAGTAGCGGCTGACGCAGCAGACGGTATGTCTCAGCGATTGTTTGTTCCAAGATACAAAGAAGGCTATTAAGATCAACCGGAGCAATATCAGCGGTGTGAATAGTGCGAATATCATTAGGATCGACAAACCAGCGTGAGCTAAAGTCCCAACCCGATTCTGCACCAGCGCGCAAATGCAGATAGAGGCGGTCTGGCTCGCGGTCAGTTGCTTCGCCCGCCGTCTCCACATCTTCGCGAAGGGATTCGGGACGAGGTGTCGCCTTGTTGTCATAATATCTGTTAAGCAGAACGCCATTGGGCATCTCCGCAATACGAGCGAACGATTTATGTTCATACTTAGCGAGCGTACGTTTGCCTTTCATCCAAAAACGGTATTCAAGCAACATGTACGGCAGATACTCAACGAGCGTTCGCGTGCGACCCTTGTGACGAGCGAGTAATTTGACCATTAAAGCAAAAAACGGTGGCTGACTGCGGCTTAAAAAGTAGGTACGGTTAGCGGTTGGGATGAAACCAAATTTACGGATCATGTAGGCATAATTCTTGATCATACCCTCAATCATGTCCCAACGATCATCGGCTGCAAGACCCAACATTATAAAGTAGCTATCCCAGTAGAACTGCTCGCTAAACCGACCACCCGGCACGACATAGGCGTTAGGAAGTGCAATGAGCGAACCGCGATCACGACGATTTTTGCGCTCAAGCACATGCCAAAGCTCGGTAATGTGTTGCCTTGGCGTCATGGTCATATCAGTGTGGTACGTTCCGTTGTAACTACCAAACTCATAAAAATGACGAGAAACAAAATCACGAAGATCAAATTGAGGATCGTCCTTCGAAAGGAGATATTCCTGCTGGATATGCTTCATACGCCGACGAGGTATTAGATCAACAAACGTTTTACCGTCACCGTATACTCGGCGGTTTTGCACATCTGCAAACAACTCACCAAGCGCCTCATCTGGACTTTTGGCCGTCGGAATTAAACCGCCTGTAGCAGCGACAATCGTTGACTTGATTTTATTTTCGCCTGGTATTTTCATATAGTTCCTATTGGGATGTATCAAGTATAGTGGTAACGCTTGGAAGGTTCAATGGACTGTAGGGAGATAGCCTACGTAATAAAATCAACACAAAAAGCCCCATCTACACAATAGACAGGGCTTTTTATATGATCAGTTACTACTTAGCTGCACGCTTGCGTTGATTTGGATCAAGGAAACGCTTACGGAGTCGAAGTGATTTTGGTGTCACTTCAAGCAATTCGTCATCCTCAATGAAGTCGATACATTGCTCAAGGCTCAGTTCGGTGTACGGTGTTAGCTGAACCGTACCATCACTGCTACTACTACGCATATTTGTGAGGTGTTTAGCCTTACAGACGTTGATATCAAGGTCATCGTGACGGTTGTAAACACCGATAACCATACCTGCATAGACTGTTGTTCCTGGCCCAACGAACAAATCACCACGAGATTCGGCAGTTTGCAGTGCGTATGGTGTTGTCACTCCTGGGTCAGTTGCAACAAGTGCACCGTTACGGGTTTTCTGCAGTTTAGGACCAAGTGGTTCATAGCCATGCGGCAAGGTGTTCATGATAACCGTGCCCTTAGTCGCAGTCAAAAGGAGGTTACGAAGGCCAATCAGCGCACGAGTAGGCAAAATGAATTCAGTACGAGTGGTTCCACTGCTGGTTTGTTCTTGACGAACCATAGCAGCACGACGAGTACCAAGTTCTTGGCTTACAGTACCGAGGAACTCAGGAGCAACCTCAATCAGTAGTTCTTCAACTGGTTCTTTTACAACACCGTCTTCTTCGATTGTCACTACTTGAGGACGACCAACTTCAAACTCAAAACCTTCACGGCGAAGTGTTTCGATAAGTACAGAGAGGTGAAGCTCACCGCGACCGCTGACCGTAAAGCCGATACCGTCGTCTGCTACACGAAGACTTACGTTCGTTTCAAGCTCTTTCTTAAGACGATCACCGATTTGGCGACTTGTGTTAAACTCACCCTCTTTGCCCTTCATAGGACTGGTGTTTGGACCAAGATACATGCTTAGTGTTGGGGCCTCGATATCGATAACGGGTAGCGCCTCAGGCTGTTCCTTATCGGCAATCGTTTCACCAATATGCGCTTCAGCAATACCGGTAAGCGCCACAATATCACCTGCACCAGCTTCAGTAATTTCTTCACGGTTAAGACCACGATAGCCGAATATGCGGTCGATTTTGCTATTAATCTGCGTGCCATCGCGCTTAATAAGCACGACTGGCATGTTCTTTTTTACACTTCCACGCGTAATACGGCCAATGGCATACTTACCAAGGAAAGAGTCGTATTGCAGTGAGGTTACAAGTAGTTGAAGAGGCTTTTCAAGCTCAACGGTAGGTGCTGGAATATCTTTAATGATAGCTTCAAAGATAGGATTAAGATCAGCGTGCTCTGATGGGTTCTCAGGAATAGTCGTCCAGGCTTTTCCTTCGCGACCAATAGCAAAGTAAACAGGATAATGCAGCTGACTGTCATCGACAGCAAGTTCCAAGAAGAGATTAGAGATCTCGTCTTCTACTTCAGCGATACGGCGTGAAGGCTTGTCGATTTTGTTAATAATAACAACTGGCTTAAGGCCAAGCTCGAGTGCCTTTGAAAGCACGAACTTAGTCTGTGGCATTGGGCCTTCCTGAGCGTCTACAATAAGTAGAACGCCGTCGGCCATGTTAAGCGTGCGTTCTACCTCACCACTAAAGTCGGCGTGCCCAGGGGTGTCAATAATGTTGATTTTGTAATCGTTATGATAGATAGATGTCTGTTTAGCCGTAATAGTGATACCACGCTCATGCTCCTGGTCACCGCTATCCATGATAAGGTCCTGGCTCATTTCAGCCTGGTTGTCACGGAACGTGTTACTTTGCTTTAAGAGGCCATCAACAAGCGTCGTCTTTCCGTGGTCGACGTGCGCAATAATAGCAATGTTGCGTATAAATTTCTGATCTATCATAAAAATAATGCCCCTTTGGGGACAATTCCTTGTTACTAGTATAACACAGATTGAACTATTTGAAAAGCGCTCTAGCTTATCGGCCGCAAGATCACAAGCAGTGTCTCTTTGAGGTTATCACGCTGAGTGGGTGTCAGTTCACTAAAAGAAGGTAACTGATAGTCGTTCAACTCATGGAAAAAGCGATTTCGAAGCTTTTCACCCTCTTTTGTGAGGGCGATCATCTTAACTCGGCGATCTTCTGGATTTTCTTCACGAACGATATATCCAGCTGACAGCAAACGATCAACAATACCCGTAACATTAGAGGCATCACAAAGTAGTGTAGAGGAAAGCCTGTTCATAGGAACACCCGCACCAGGGTCAAGAATAGCCAGCGAGTGTAATTGTGCAACAGTCAGCCCATACGTATCAGCCAATCTTATTAACCCCTGTTTAGCTTGAAAGGCAACACGAAGAAGGAGCCAATAGAGATTATCACTATTACGTGCGTCATTCATAAATCGTATTTTATCCCATTCAACATTTTTTTGCAAATTACTTGACTACATCAACTATATTAATATACGATAGTTGATGTAGTCAAGTAATTTAAGAAAGGAACTATATGAAAGAACGATCACGATGGATCATTCTCACACTCCTCGCTCTTGCCCAGTTTATGGTTGTCCTCGATACCTCGGTGGCCAATGTTGCCCTTCCGGCAATCCAAAAAACACTCGGCTTTGATGCGAGCACACTCCAATGGGTTATAACCGCCTACGCCCTTACCTTTGGCGGTACATTACTATTAGGTGGACGTGCAGCCGACTTATTTGGTCGTCGTCGCACACTTCTTTTTGGGATAACTGGGTTTACCTTGATTTCCCTGCTAATCGGTTTATCGAATTCAGCAACTCTTCTGATTGTACTCCGTGCACTACAGGGAATGTCTGCTGCATTCATGTCACCGAGCGCTCTCTCTATCGTGCTGACAACCTTCCGCGAAGGTAAAGCCCGCAATACCGCTCTTGGTGTATGGACAGCCGTTGCTGCCGGCGGTGCCGCTGCAGGCTTAGTAGTAGGTGGCTTGCTCACCGAATACCTTAACTGGCGCTGGAACTTCTTCGTCAACGTACCGGTTGGTATCTTTGCCGCAATCGGAATATTAAAGTTTGTGCCTCCACATAGTTCAACGGCTTCACATCGTCATCTTGACCTCCCAGGCGCCCTGCTGGTTACTTCAGGTCTTATGACTCTCGTCTATGGCCTGACCGAAGCTCCTCACTGGGGCTGGCTAAGTACGGGCACTATCGGATTCCTTGCTACAAGTATCTTACTTCTCGTCTCCTTTTTGTGGAACGAGTCACGTGCTTCACATCCGCTTATGCCACTGTCTATCTTTAAAATTCGAAACGTCGCTGGCGCCAACGCCATCATGACTCCAATTATGGCAAGTATGCTCGGCATGTTCTTTCTTCTGTCGCTCTACATCCAGGTTGTCATGAAGTATGAACCTGTTCAGGCTGGCATCGCTTTCCTGCCGTTCCCTGCAATGCTAGCAATCATCTCAAACACTGTGCCTCGACTTATTCCTAAGTACGGTTACAAGCGCTTTTTAATGATTGGTACGTTCCTTCTTGCTGGCGGTTTGGTATGGCTGAGCCAGCTAACGCTCGCTAGCAACTATGTAGTTAGTATTTTGCCAGCTATTATTCTAATGGCCGCCGGCATGGGCATGAGTTTCGTCTCAGTAAACATTGCCGCTACTTCTGGCGTACCAGCTAATGAAGCTGGTCTGGCGTCTGGTATGGTCAATACCTCCCAGCAAATGGGTGGCGCCCTCGGACTCGCCGTTCTCTCTGGTGTGGCAACCTCTGTAGCTCAAGGGCCAGCTAACCTCGGACCTGTCACCGCCCTACTTAATGGTGATAAGCGCGCATTTCTCGTTGCAAGCTTCTTTGCCCTCGCTGCTTTCTTGATTGCAAGTTTCGTCATCCGTGAGCAACCAAAAACTACGCAAAACACAGTGGTTGAACCTGTTTCTGTACACTAAATTTGACAATATACACATAATGTATTCACATTTTTATCAAAAAATGTTAATATAGATTGTCAAGATTTGGCAGACGAAAATGGAGGTGTAGCGTGCACACGATTATCCTCGCGGCAGTGCCACACGTGCTCAAGCCCGTGGCAACGCCGACCTGGATTACTCAGCTCATGCTGTCGATGCTCGCCGTGATCGCGGCCGATCAGTGGGCGGACAGGATCCCGGGCGTCAACAAGCTCGGCAACCGGATCCCCCAGGTCATCGTCCTGATGATGACCGCGACGGCCGTCTCGACGCTTCAGGACACCCACCTCATCGGGTCGTTCTCGAAGCGTCTCATCGACCTGTCCAACCAGCTCGGCGCTGGCCTGAGCGGACTGTGGAACATCGGCGGTGTCGTCGTCGCAGTCATCCTGGCCGTCATTTTCGGATTTCGCTACATGAATTCCGAGAAGCTGTTCTGGGATGGCTTCCTCTTCGGTCTCGTCATGACAGCGTTGGCGACACTGGTGCCTTGGGTCGGGTACGCGCTAGAATTCTGGCGCTATTCGTTCCTAACCGGGTTCATCAACGTAGCCACCATCGTGGTCGGATGGGCAGGTAACCTCTCCATCTCGTGACACTGCTGTCCCCCGCCCTGAACCTAGGGCGGGGGACAGCCAGACGAACCGAATATATAAGAAACAGACACGCTACAAGCGTGTTTTTTGTTACCGCGTCATCATGCGCTACTTAAAACTGACCTCAATCGTCATGATAAATATTACCGCTTTAGTGATGGATCTATTCGCCAACATCCGAATACACTCCCCACCCCACGCTAGCATGCTATCAATAGTGGAATCAAACAGTAGACCCGCCAAGTGGTAACGTAGCGCTTAAAGGGTTTACACTTCAAGTGATTTTAGATCGGTAAATACTTTATCAATACCCCCTCGGGGTATACTATGAAGGTATGATACAAGACATTAAAGAACGAACAAATCGCCGTTCAAAAATCATTGAAGGCCAGTTTAAAGGGCTCGAAAAAATGATAGAGAACGAAGCTTATTGCATAGATATACTTACGCAAAGTCTAGCCATCCAAAGATCCCTCGCCTCTTTGAATAAGCTTATCCTTGAAAACCACCTGAAAACACATATTTCTCAGATACTTGGTTCTGGCGATGAAAAGCATCACGATAAAGCTATTCAAGAGTTGCTAAGTCTTTACGAACTCAATAATATTAAAAGTAAGTAGAAAGAATAGGAACACAAATGCCAGAACATATACAGCATCACAATCATCATCACTCACCAATGAAAGCTACCAGTCACGATAAACACGCTGGTCACAGTCCTGACATGTTCAAACAAAAGTTCTGGCTTAGTCTTGCCTTCACTATACCTACGGTTATATTTTCGCACGCAGTACAGGCTTGGTTTAATATCCACTTAACCTTCACTGGTGTCGAGTACATTCCACCTATTTTTGGCACGGTTATCTTTTTTTATGGTGGCATGGTATTCCTCAAGAGCGCTAAAGCCGAACTCGCCAATAAGCTCCCTGGCATGATGACACTGATCTCGATGGCGATCATCGTAGCCTTCGGCTATAGTCTAGCCGTAACGTTCAAAATCGTTGACGGTATGGACTTTTGGTGGGAACTCGCAACGCTAGTAACTATTATGCTTCTTGGCCACTGGCTAGAAATGGCTTCTGTTATGAAAGCTGAAGGTGCCCTCAACGAGCTTGCAAAGTTGCTACCCGACGAAGCGGAGCTTGTAGGTGATAACGATGACATAAAAAGAGTATCCGTTAGTGAATTAAAAGTAGGCGATATTATTCTGGTACGACCAGGCGGACAAATTCCAATAGATGGAAATGTGATCGACGGCGAATCGGATGTTAACGAATCGATGTTGACTGGTGAATCCAAACCGGTCAACAAAACAGCCCAAGCAAATGTAACAGGTGGCACAGTGAACGGAAATGGCTCACTACTGATTACTGTTACAAAAGTTGGTCAAGACACGGCGCTCGCTGGAATTATGAAACTGGTTGCAGAAGCGCAGAGTAGCAAATCTAAAACCCAAGTTTTAGCCGATAAGGCCGCATTCTACCTTACTCTCACTGCAATCGGTGCTGCGTTCATTACAGGGGTTGTCTGGATGATTATAGGTGAGACACCGTCCTTTATTCTTGAGCGTATCGTCACTGTGCTTATTATCGCCTGTCCGCATGCGCTAGGGCTTGCCATCCCGCTCGTCACCGCCATCTCCACAACGCTTGCCGCGAAGAATGGCCTACTTATTCGTGAACGGATTGCGCTTGAATCAGCCCGAGATATAGATGTCATATTATTTGATAAAACAGGTACGTTAACTAAGGGACAGCAAGGCGTTACAAACGTCTGGCCGACTGAAGGTTATACAGACGCAGATATCCTCCAGCTTACCGCTAGTCTTGAGCAACATAGTGAACATGTTATCGGGAAAGGCATCGTCCAAAGAGCAGAAGATAAGCGGCTGAAGCTAGAATCTCCTACTAAGTTCACGGCACTTCCTGGTCTTGGCGTACGGGGAAGCTTACGAGGTGAAGTCTACACCGCAGCCAGTCGCAGGTACCTAACCGAACAGAAGATAGAACTACCAAAAGCACTCGGCACCAAGACGAACAAGGCAGCAAAAGAGGGTAAGACCGAGGTCTTCCTCTTAAAAGAAAAGATAGTTCTTGGATGTATTACGCTAGCCGATGAAATCCGTCCGGAATCTAGAGAAGCGGTTACTAAGCTTCATTCTATGGGGATTGAAACAGCCATGATAACCGGTGATTCTCATGATGTTGCCGCCTATGTAGCTCGCAAACTTGGAATTGACCTCGTTTTTGCCGAGGTACGTCCAGAAGACAAAGCAACCAGGGTGAAAGAGCTACAAGCCAAAGGTAAACGTGTTGGCATGGTTGGTGACGGTGTTAATGACGCGCCCGCTCTTACCCAAGCAGATGTCGGTATTGCCATAGGAGCAGGTACTGATGTCGCAATTGAATCTGCTGGTATTGTGTTAATTTCGAGTGATCCGCTCGGAATCGTCAAAGTTATAACCTTGTCCCGCGCGGCTTATCGAAAAATGCTCCAAAACCTCGCCTGGGCCGCCGGTTACAATACCATCTCTATACCTCTCGCTGCAGGTGTAGCAGCCGGATTCGGTTTCGTACTCTCACCAGCCTTCGGTGCCATACTTATGTCACTTTCAACGATTGTCGTAGCGCTAAATGCACAACTACTACGCAAATTGCAGCTATAGAAATGCCAAAATCATTGCCAGAAAAAACCGAATACAAGCAACGTCATCACAACTGAACCTAGAATCTTACGGAGGACAGTAACGCCCTCTGCTATCTCTAGATACGCCCAGGTAAATAAGACTGCGTTACTGAGCTGCTCAAGCGCAAGGTGTAAGCGTCCGCTACTAGCGCCTAGTGTAAGGAGTTTTAGAACAATCCAAATCCATAAAAGCAAATTAGGCATCTGCCACAAGACAATACGTCCATCCCTATTTTTTAGAATAGATTCCGCTTTTTGCTTCATAGTCCTATCTTATATCAAAAGACATTCAACCGCTTCTTTTGGTGTAGAAACGCTGTGGATACCTACCCCAACTAGGGTTAGAGGTAGGTATCTTTCACATACTGCAATAATTCAGGGAAATTCTGTCTCTCGATAAAATGTCCAGCATTACGAATTCTCATTTCCGTCGGACGCAATTGACTAGCGATGTGTTCGAATTCAGACTGAGGAATATATGGATCGTTGTCACCCCATAGTAGGGCTATGTGTTTTTGATTAAATCTAATCTTTTCCCACTGCCATGGCTGGTCATAGTATCCACTCTCCTTTTCAAGCTCATCCCCTAAATCGGTATAACAAGGTGAAACAAGAATAGATCCAAGAAGCCTGTTTTCTTCAGCGTATCGCATAGCCGCAACCGCTCCTGAAGACCACCCAATAATGACGTCGTTCTTTCCGACCTTCACGTGATTCTTTAAGAAAGGTAGCCAATACTCGGAACGAGCGATGATAGAATCCGGCATAGTCTCGAAGAATGTCTCGAACCCAAGTTGTTCTAATTCGCTTTTAAGCCATGGCGCCCACGCAAAAGACCAGTGCGTTGACTGATTACCATGTATAAATATAAAGCGAGGTTTCATGTAGACATTATATCAACTAAAAAATCAAACACAGTCGCAACCAAACTTCAAGCTACAATTACTCGCTCGTGGGACGGTTCACGAATTCGACCCTCCACTGACCGTTGTCATACACAATACGTGTACGTGACGCATTGTCAATCGGGGTTTTGTATGTTTCTTCGTGAGTCTTACCTAAAAGTTTGCCAACGAAAGTCTTGATAACAACCCCATGGGAGTGCACCCAAATATATCTTGGCCCTTCGATAAGCTCAGGAGTTACGAGTGACTCCATAAAGGCGGCGGCACGTTCGTAAACGACATTCATCGATTCACCCCCTGGGGGAGCGAAGTCACTACCTAGACTAACCATTTCTCGTCTAATATCAGGATCGTCGTAAAGGGCGCGAGGCTGATTAGTCCACTCGCCTTGATCTAGTTCCTGCAGTCTATCGTCTACCTTCGGTTCAATAACTAGTCCCATCGCAAAGGCCGAGAGCTCGTGAGTACGCCTCGTGCGTACGGCTGGTGAACTGTAGACATCCATCGGTCTTAGGTCATGTGACATAGCATAACGACCGAGTTTTAATGCTTGGGTTTCACCCAGTTCACTCAAGTCGATTTCATTCTGCCTTCCACCTATAAAAGGGATCCGTGCATCTGCCATGTCTACGTTCATTCTTGATTCGGCATGGCGAATCAGATCAACGATCAAAGTCATATCTACCACTATATTACACGTTGACATGATTACATAGGATAACAAAAACAAGGCTTCTCAGCCTTGTTTAAAATATAGCGTCTTGGTGGAGCATATCGGATTTGAACCGATGACCTTTTCTATGCCATAGAAACGCGCTAGCCAACTGCGCCAATGCCCCGTAGTCTTGTTATTATAGCAAAAACTCACCCGGAATTTCCAGAGGTGAGTCTTCTAGGCTGCTACGCGCCCACCCTGGGGCACGTTACGTTTTTGGATCGTGTTTGTTTTTATACGCCAAGGTACCCCTTGAAGCGTACCAGCTTGATTTATATTATGCCTCGATCGCTCACCAAATACAAGCTTATGCTAGCTTTGGTTTACATAATATGATTAAATAAACTATGTTCAGAAGCATACGCGAAGCGTAGAAGTGTTATCACAATGGATACTCTTTCTTGCAAACGTTCGCCCCAAGGTCGATCTGACGACGAAAAAGTAAGAAGAAAGAGTACCAATTTACATGGCACAACAGAATCTTTTCATCGGTAGCCTTGCTTATAGCACTACTGATGACAGCCTAAAAGCTCATTTTGAGCAAATCGGCGAAGTAGCCAGCGCACGTGTCATCACTGACCGTGACAGTGGCCGTTCAAAGGGTTTTGGTTTCGTTGAATACGTTGACGAAGCTAACAACCAAAAAGCAGTCGACCAACTCGACGGCAAAGAGCTTGACGGACGCGCTATTAGCGTTGGTCTAGCTCGTCCTAAAGAAGACCGTCCTCGCCGTGATTTCAACGGCGGTGGTGCCGGTGGTCGTAGCAGCAGTAACAACCGTAGCGAAGGTGGTTCATTCCGCCAACGCAGCTGGTAGTTAGCTACACTTCTAGAAATACCCCGCTTCGGCGGGGTATTTTGTTATGGTAAGATACAACAAATTTTATGAATTTAGAAACGCACGAACTTTATCAATTGGTTTGATCTGCAGATACACTGCGTCGTATTCTTTATCTGTTAGTTCAGCACGCGTTCGACCGCTGTAGCCCTCGGGACAAAAAATCGCATCCCAGCCAAAACCATTATCACCTTTTGGTGCATCGGCTATTTTGCCATCAAGTCGCCCGTGGAATAATTCAAGTCGCTCACCGTCGTAGTAGGCGTACACACACTCGCCCGTTGCTTGTCGCGTCTCGAAGACGTCGGCAATACGACACATCTTCTCCAACCCATCGTCGATGGTGATAAAAAACTTAATGAACGGCCCTGGCAGGCCATCAAGACCCGCAAACGACAGTGCAACATCTTCAACTAGCACTGGCTTCTGGACAGCTGCATACGCCTGCTTAGCCTTATGTGCCGCGACCTCTTCAAGGCGAGGTGATTGAATCTCGTCAACATCTATTTTTTGATGTTTTAGTACCTGAGTCTCAAAACCCTCCAAATGCAAATACGCATCTGCTATCCTTGAAGTGACAAAACAAAAAAGGAGAAGCAACATGCGTATTTTACGTTCTCATCATATCAAGAATTTAATTGAGGTGGTAGATGCCTTCTTGCCCCGAGCGGGCGTCAGCCCAATTATTCTTCACGTCAACGACGTCATTGGACTACTACTCTTCAGTAGCATGGTTGCTCCGCAGCGTACACTCAAAGGAGT
>DATIJL010000011.1 GCA_035478595.1 Candidatus Chromulinivoraceae bacterium | reverse complement strand
GATATCCCCAGCGGAGTAGCCTTTACGAAGTAATATTCCAATCTCGGCACGCTCTACTTTGGTGAGGTGTTTGTAGCTGCTCATGCTCCACCAGAGTAGCAAAAGTGCTACGCACTTTCGCACTTCAGAGTTAAGTTTAGGGACAAAGGACGGATGATGGACTTCGAGGCTTATTACACAGCCCAAGAGGAAATAGCTCGTATCGCTCGCGATGCAAAGCTGGTCAAGCAGTATAACCGCTGGGCAACTGCTGCCAGGATGGCCATGCCACAGGTTGTAGCCCATGCTCGCGTTACCCCCCTAAGCAATATGAGCGACTGAACATTGATGGTCGACAGATCATTGCCTGGGAAGTGAACAGCGAGTACGACGGTGAATGGAAAGTATATGTCACCACAAGCGTGGAAGTCATCCTTCACGCACGCCGTGCTAACACGTACCGAACCGTAACCCTCGCACCCATCAATAAGCTTGGAGATGTTGACGAACAGCGACTTGACGCAAACCAGCTCTATCAATTCGTTCAGCAACTTCCTAACTTCGCTCATAAGGCCGGGTATACTCTTCCTGATGAGTGGCGGCGATTCGTTGACAAAGAGTGAATACACAAGCCGCCCGAGAGTCGGGTGCCCCCTCGTCGGAAACGGCGAGGGGTAAGTTATTTTAGATTATAGCCAAATCATTATTCTAGCCTCCCAGCGAACTCGTCAACACATAATATACACACATTGCCTTATCTTGAGTAAAACCTACACACACCATATGTAGTGTATGTAAAATATATTAGACACCTTGCTTTTTAGTAATTTGGGTATATAATAAACATTACAAATCGTTTTAAGTGCCCACATAAGTGCGCGAGGAACCCGTCATTATGACAGAACGAGATTACCAGACCCGACGAATACAACAAGAAGGACAGCCAGAGGTTATTCCTGACTACGTTCCACAGTCAATTGAAAACAATGGACACGGTTGGCCAACATGGCTTAAGCGAACAGTAGGTGGTGTTGCTGCCGCCACTGCACTTGCAGCCGGTATTGCGGCAGGAGTAGGCGCTACAAGTAATCATAATAGTAGTAAAGAAGGGCAGCGCCCCGCAGCTACAGCTTCCGCAACTCCGGGAGAAACAGCATCTACTACGCCATCTTCTCCAGCTGAAACAGCTCCAGTAACCCTAGAGATCACCGCCGACAGTTACGTATTCCGCGATCAGGGCAATACTTATACAGGCGAGACGGCATTTGTCGCAGCTATTCAGAAGGAGTTTGAAGCTCCTACTGGACTTGAAGCTGCTCAAAAAGTACCCAACCTATTAAACGAGTGGGTTAACTCCGGGCTTAATAAATCCGAGGTAACTCAGGACGGTATGTATAACATGCAACAAGTGGTTGCTCTCTATGACGAAGCATATAGCACAGCCCTTACAGGAGCTCAATACTCTACCCTTGGTGAAGACATGAAGAGTCTTCACGCGCAGGCTCTTACTGGATATGCATGGACACACAGTCAACCACAAAACGAACAAGACTACAAAATGGAGATTACCGGCAAGTTCTTTGACTGGATGAAAGTCAACGACGATACACACGTTAATGCAACAATCACCGCAACCGAGACTTACTCAAAATCTACTGGAAACAACACAAGTCAAGATTTCCCAGTTGGATTTGATATTAACACACAAAATGGGGCTAATACCTTTTTGGACTGGGGACCACGAGCAACGTCATAGAACTATAGTCTTTCATTCGAAAAAACAGGCCTTAAAGTAGGGCCTGTTTTTTGTATCTCATCGACTAGCTTTTTCGTTTCTGCTAGTGTTTAATGTAAACATAACTTATATGAAAAGACTAGGTAAAAGCATAAAGGGTTACTTGCTACTCGCCGTAGTGCTTTGTTCTGTGTTTGCCAATCTTTTTGTTAACTATGCCGAGACTCATGCAGCCGCAGACCCAGCGACATTATATGCAGCTCCTGAAGTTCTGGCGGATGCCGTCGCCAGCGAGTTTCGTACTTCATTAGCACTCTGCCTTACATCGGGTGGCGGCAATAATTTGGTAGATGGTTCCGGAGATACACTAACTGCAAAGCACGCCGCTCAAGGCCCCTGGTTTGCAGACACAAACGAAGTGCGTCCTGGAATTTTGGTTTGGGGGAACGCAGACGACTACATTAGTTGTTACGACCTCATTAGCTACAATCCAGCAAAAGCACTTGGTCTTTTAGACAACGTGAAGCTCGCCTGCGCGATGGGATTGGTGCGCACCGATGGCCAAGATTGCCTCACTGATCCTAAACAGAGTGATTTTACAGATAAAAATATTGGTGGTGACAAAAATAAGGTATACGCAAACCTTGATGCGCACAGAACGAATGCTTCAGCACCGCCAACGGGTGGTTGGAATGACGCCCAGAGATATCTTGACGTTATGGAGACGATGACCACCTTCTGTAAGGGGAGTGCGATTGCTAACGTTGGAGGGCCACTCGCAACTCCGTCGGTTGCCGCTCAATATCATGACAGTATTTATAATGTTGTTGATAGTAGCGGGGGTGTAACACAGGTATACTACAACGTTCCAGATCATGGCAAAAAAGCTATGCTAATGAACTACCCTGATAACTTTAACTGGTTAGAAGTATCGTGTGGAGACTTAGCTAAACATTCGACGCAGTATGCATCAGCATACGCCGCCTATGTAAAAACACACCCGCAATCACAAGCATCGACCCCTACGACAAATCCGAATAATGGCGGTAATGATAGCCCACCGACGTGTACTATTTCAGGAATAGGTTGGATTGTTTGTCCAGTTATGCGTTTTATGTCACAGGTAACAGATCAAGCATATGGTGTCGTGAGCGATATGCTTACTACACCCGCCCTCGACACAGGCACCGGTAGTGCTATGTATCAAGCATGGTCAATTATGCGTAACTTTGCAAATGTGGCATTTGTTATTGCATTTCTCGTTATTATATATGCGCAAATTACCGGCTTTGGAGTAAGTAACTACGGAATTAAAAAGTTATTACCTCGCATTATTATTGCAGCTATTCTTGTAAACGTATCCTACTGGATATGCGCCATTGCTGTTGATGTTTCCAATATCCTCGGTAGTTCACTTAAGGGTCTCCTCGAGGGAGCCGGCAAACAATTGTACGTTTCAGGACAAGACTTCACTAAAACAGGAAGTCCGGGATGGGATGCACTTACTGTTAGCGTTATTGCGGGTACGGTAGCGGTTGCGGTGCTATACGCAGGACTTTCCGTTCTAGTTCCAATTCTACTCATGGCGCTCCTCGCCGTTATAACGGTTGTTATCGTACTTACCGCCCGACAAGCAATCATCATTCTTTTGGTAGTTATTTCACCTCTAGCATTTGTCGCATACCTGTTGCCAAATACAGAGAGCTGGTTTAAAAAATGGAGAGAACTCTTCACCTCTCTTCTTATGATGTTTCCAATTATAGCTGTCGTGTTCGGAGCGAGCTCTCTTGCGTCCAGTGTTCTTATGCAGGCATCAACCACGCAAAGTACAAACCCAACTAGCGGTTTTATGGTAATGGTTCTTCATATTATGGCAGCGGGAGTAACTGTTATTCCGCTAGCTATCACACCGGTGCTCATGAAAACTACGACTGGTGTTCTTGGTAAGATCGGTGGCTTTGTCAATAATCCAAATAAGGGTCCTTTCGACCGTATGCGTAAAGGCGCCGCTGGATATCGTGAGAACCGTCAAGAATATCGCAAGCTTAAAGGTATGACAGGTTATCGTAGTCTCCCAGGAAAAGGCGTCGCCGTACGACGATCTTCTCAACGAGCGGCAGTACTTCAAAATCGCAAAAACGAATTAAAACGTGCCGATGCTAACTACATTGCAACACTTGCGCAAAATGATCCAAAATTTGTCGGTAAACTTGCGCAAGGTGGAGGCGCTGGTGCGGAAATGCGTGCTCTTGCGGGTGCCGTTAACATCAAAGCAAAGATTGAAGCAGACGAAATTTCAGCAGCAAATGTTGTCATGACAAATCTTAACGTTAGTCGCGAGGATGCACGAAAGCTATCACAAGGTGGATCCGCAGCTGGTCTAGATGGGGCTGAGTCTGCGGTGAAGATAGCTGCAATGCAGCGTGTCATTAACTCCCATGATACCGAAGGTGTCAATAAACTACTCGATTCAGCCGGTGGTATGGACGAAAAAACACGCATTGCTTTTGCTGATAGTCTGGCATCCTCTAAGGAGAAACCAACCTACGTTAGTCAAAGCGCACTCAATGATATTCGTCAGCACGGAAACGACAAGATCGATCCAGCAACCGGCAAACCTCAAATCGATCCAGCAACCGGCGATACAGTAAAAATCTCGGCACCAAATAGCACAGAACTTGCCGTTACTGCAATCAATAAAAATGCCTACTCCGTTGATAAAATTGCTAATGGCGACAAGGATGAGCTTGCATTTATCGCCAGCGTTGCCGCTGATCCTGCACATACAACTGACAATACGAACCTCAGTAAAAACGCCAGCGAAGCACTCACAAATTCACGTTACGCTGGTCAGATCAGCAAGAACAAATCAGAGGTCGAAGACCTCAGTATGCTTTAACCTAGTATCATTCAAATTTGCGTCATCTAAATGTTATACTTAAGGTTATATGGCCGTCTATAAAGTACCACAAGACGTTGAAGCTGACGACAAGCTGATTGGACCATTCAGTTTTCGTCAGTTTATTTACTTGATCATCGTCGCCATCTCTATTGCGATAGGATGGGGGTTGAGTCGACTATTCATTCCGCTCGCGATCATCCCACTTCCAATTGTCGTATTGTTTGGGGCGCTCGCGTTGCCGCTCAAGAAGGACCAGCCAATGGAAATCTATCTAGCTGCCGTGGTGTCATTTTACTTAAAACCACGCAGACGCTTATGGCAGCCCGACGGTATACAATCACTCGTTGAGATAACAGCACCGAAGGTGATTGAGATAAAACGCGCAAAAGATTTATCTGAAACAGAAGCGCAACAGCGGTTGTCCTACCTTGCTAACATCGTTGATACTGAAGGATGGGCAGTCCGAGGCATCGACACCAATAGCGCAATGCAAAATGACGCGTACTATGAAGCGCAGCAACAAGAGGACGTACTTGATGCTAGTAGTGGCGTTGCGCAATCTTTTGATTCAATGATTAACCAATCCGATGTACGGAGGCGTCAAGATATGATTGAACGTATGCGTCAAACCACTCAGGCTCCTACACCTACTGTGCCCATCATTGCAGCACCGACTGTAGATCCGTACGCAAATCTTACTCCTACAGCTCCAACCACAGACGAACCCCGTTTGACATATAATCCATACCCAACGTCAATTCACCAGTCTGTTATTAACCCCCTCGGTACAAAACCTCAGCCTGAGCAACCAGCACCTGTAGTGGCGACTATTCAGCCGAGTATTCCTACAGTACTTGCACCGCAAGCACCACCCATTGAAACAACCACTAGCGAAACTATAGTGTCGCCTGATATAATAAACCTTGCAAATAACTCCGATTTGTCGATAGAGACAATTGCGCACGAGGCAAACCGCATCCACCAAAAGGAAGAGAAACTCCCCGAGGAGGAAGTTGTTATATCGTTACGCTAAACCTTATTAACTAGAGGCAGGAAAGAGTGGGAAGTGCCACCAATTAACCAACAACCGCAAAATGCGCCAAGTCTACCTCAGCAGCCAAATCCTGCTGTATCCAACATGCCTGCGCAGGGATTTCCACATGGGCCTATGGGCTCGCAACCAGCAGGTGTTGATTCTTCTGCCGACACACCGAAACCACCAGTCCAACAAAATACGACACAGAACAGCCTCCTTATTTCTGAGATTCGCGATGGCATGGTTATTATGAGCGACGGCAGCTTTAGGGCTGTAGTTGCTTGTAAATCAATCAACTTCGACCTTATGAGCTCACGCGAAAGGGAAGGTGTTGAGTTCAGTTACCAAAACTTTCTAAACGCACTGTATTTCCCGGTACAAATTTTTGTTCGTTCTCAACGAGTTGATATTGGTCCATACATTGACCGCCTCGCCACTATTCGTCGTTCACAAGATAACATGCTCCTTAACGTACTTATGGATGACTACATTAACTTCATTGACGTTCTTAGCCAAGAAGCTAACATTATGGATAAAAGCTTTTTCGTCATCATTCCATACTTTCCAGCGGGCGATCTTAATAACGTTATTAAAGATAGCAAAGGTATCTTTGGTAAATTGTTTGTAAAGCAACAGACAACAGCGACTAAAATTGACAAGGTTACCTACGATAAATCTAAGGATGAAATTAAAAACCGTGTCGATTCGGTAACGAGTGGATTATTTCAGCTTGGCGTAAAAAGTGTTCAGCTTAACACCAAGGAGCTAGGCGAACTTTATTATAATATGTACAATCCAGACACCGCCGTACGTGAACCACTTGGTGATTTCGAGGATGTTACAGGCACCTATGTACAAAAGGGCCACGGCGAAGCTCCACGACCACACCTACAAGAAGGGGGAATGTAGCCATGGCTAATAAGAAAAAACTTGATCCAGTTGATATTGCCGCGCAACAACGTGCACGTGAACAAGCCGAGGTAGAACAGGCCTTCTTGAAGGGCATGACAACCCTACGAGACCTGATTGCACCAAGTAGTCTTGAAATTCATTCGAGTCATTTTCGTCTTGGTACTAAATACGGTCGTACGCTTTATATTTATGGATATCCTCGCCAAATCTATACCGGTTGGTTAAGTTCACTCATCAACATAGATGAAGTGCTCGACATTAGTATGTTTATCTACCCAGTTGAGAGCCAAGTCGTGCTTAACAATCTTCGCAAGAAGGTAACTCAACTTGAAGCAAGTATGTCAATCAACAGCGAGAAGGGTCGTACGCGAGACCCTGGTCTTGAGGCGGCCTTACAGGACGCCGAAGAACTCCGAGATCAACTACAGGTTGGCGCTGAACGTTTTTTCCGTTTTGGCCTCTACGTCACATTGTATGCAGATAGCATGGATGAACTTGGATTTGTACAACACAAGATCGAAACACTCTTTGGGCAACAGCTTATCTTTAGTAAGGTCGCTTCAAGTCAGCAGGAGCAGGGTCTCAACAGTACTATCCCACAGATGTCAGACCAGCTTCAGATTCGCCGCAATATGAACACTGGTGCTATCTCTACGAGTTTTCCATTTACCAGTGCCGACCTTACCCAAGAAAAAGGCGTTCTTTACGGTATTAACATGCACAATAATGGTCTCGTCATCTTTGACCGGTTCAGTCTTGAAAATGCCAATATGGTTGTATTTGCAAAGTCTGGTGCAGGTAAGTCGTTTACGGTCAAGCTCGAGGCACTTCGCAGTATGATGATCGGCTCCGACGTGCTTATTATCGACCCTGAAAATGAATATCAAAAACTTTCCGATGCTGTTGGAGGTAGCTATATTCGTTTGAGCCTTAACGCCGATACACGAATTAATCCATTCGACTTGCCTCGAGTGATCGATAATGACGAAGCCGACGATGCACTTCGCGCCAACCTCGTAACACTCCATGGTTTGTTCCGACTTATGTTGGGTGGTAGCCAGGCAACCGCAGCCGGCCAAATGATGTCTGCGCTCACACCAGCCGAAGAAGCTGATCTTGACCAAGGGTTGATTGATACTTACGCCCGCGCTGGCATCACCAGTGATCCGCTTACGCATAACTCCGTTCCTCCGACAATTGCCGATCTCTACGATACGCTACTTCACATGGGCGGCACAGGACCAGCACTCGCACAACGTCTTCGCAAATACACCACTGGGACATTTGCAGGCATCTTCTCCCAGCAGTCAAACATTGATATCAATAACCACATGGTCGTCTTTAATATTCGTGACCTCGAGGACGAGCTCCGACCAGTTGCCATGTATATTGTTTTGAGCCACATTTGGAACATCACACGCAGTGAACAGCGCAAACGTATGTTGATTGTGGATGAGGCCTGGCAGCTCATGAAGTATGACGACTCGGCAAACTTCCTCTTTAGCCTTGCTAAGCGTGCTCGTAAGTATTACTTAGGCCTTACAACCATCACTCAAGATGTTGAGGACTTTATGGGTAGCAAGATGGGACGGGCAATCGTCGCCAACTCTTCTATGCAGCTTTTATTAAAGCAATCATCAAGCGCCGTTGACGTATTATCGGATGTATTTAAGTTAACTGAGGAAGAACGAAAGCGTCTTGCTAACTTTCCAGTCGGACAAGGTCTATTCTTTGCCGGACAAAACCATGTTCATATCCAAATTGTAGCTAGCCAAACGGAACAGGGACTTATTACAACCAACCCATCTGCAGCCATCCAAGCGCAGACGCCTCTTCAAGCACAAAGTCCACAACAACCCCCAACAACTGGATACATGAATCCTGGCGAATATAGCGTATAATAGTGACAGTTTATGGTGGTAGCGAGTTATAAAAACGATGCCGAGGCAGACGAGCGGTTCTATCCCGCCTCTGATAGCGCGCACGATCTTCACAATCAGGAACAAGGTGCTTACGATCGTGAATTTGAAGATATGGCGGCTAATTACGACCAGACCACCAATTCCGACCAAGAAAACGCAAATGTAGCCAAAACAAAAAACATCGACAAGACCAAGGAGCATGAACACGATGCCGGTTGGAAAACAGACGTATCGAGTGAAGGTGGCAAAAAAAAGCCTACAACTTTCTTTGCTCAAGCAAAAAAGAAGGGGCCACTTGGACTTATCATTGGACTCCTCGGTGGTACTGGAATTATGGGTGGTACTATTATTGGTCCGGCAGGCCTTCTTATACACCTAAAAGAAATCACTACAAATATGGTCGATAAGATGTCATCTGTTGTTGAAGCACGCTCCAATTTGATTATGAAGGGCCGTATATTCTCAACAAACGCAACGTGTACCATTAAGGTTCGTTGTCGTTTTAGTGGTCTTACCGACAGGCAAGTGCAGCGTCTTCGTATTCAAGGTGCCGAAATTCTCGATAAAGACGGCAAGCCCCTGACAAAAAACACTCTCGGACGCTACACGGGAGGTAAAACTCTTGTTCTTGCAGACGGAACAAAAGTTGAAGCAAAGGACTACCTGAAAACTATAAGCACTAAGGCGGAGGCCCGCGACTTAAGTCGTAGTGTATTTGCACCGAGATGGCTTTCCTGGAATGATAAAGTATCCAAAAAGATCAGGGCAGACAAAAAACTGACGACAAATCCACAATGGGGAGAGGACGAGAAGACAACTCAACAAAAAATCGTCGCCAATGAAAGCGGAGAGAGTTACAACGCAGACAACCAGAAAGCACCCCCTGCGACCGATGCTAACGGTAAGCCTCTTCCTCCAAATCAGCAACCAGCTCAGGTTGATCTAGGTGATGCAGCAACCAATGTTAATTCCGAAGCTGACCAGCTTAAACAAGCAGCGACTGCGGGTGACCCAATAGCAAGTATTCCGACCGATCCAGCGGCTGCTGCAACTATGACAGAGGATGCGATATCATCGCCATCCGGCCTAAAAAAAGCAGTCGGGCTATTAAATCCAGCGGACTTTCTAGTCGGTATATGTGGCACGTATAAGCTCACTAATACCATTCTTATTGCAGCGAAGACAATCGTCCTTGTGCAAGCTATGCGCTACGCCGCGCAGTTCCTATCGACAGCCGATAAAATTAAGGCGGGTGATGCACAACCAAACGATGTTGAACAGCCGGCAAAGATCTTAGAGACAGCTGACCAGTACGGCAACACCTTCGGAGATTCGCAGACTTACAGTAGGGCCGAATACGGTAAGCCGACGGATGTCGCGCTAGGCTCTAGTGCGCTCGGAAACGGGGTAATACAGGTATTTGCTGCGGTCATTAACTGGATTAATGCTAACATGGGCGGCGCAGAAACAGTTCGAGGCGCCTGTAGTGTTGTAACGAATCCATTTGTACAAGGCGTGCTTTCGTTATCAAGCTTTATACCTGGCGAGGGAGCTCTCACGGGGTTTATTACCAAACTTCTTTCAAAAGAAGCATCTACTGTCGCTCGTACTACCATTACCAATCTCGTAAAGAGCATGGCAAAAGACGTAGTCAAGAAGGCGACAGATGCTCTTACGAAAGATGCCTTAAAAAACGCAGCTAAGGTCGCTACAAAAGAATTCTTAAAAATGGCAGGATCGGCGGCGGGCATATTCCTTGCCGGGTATCTAACCGAGCGTTATGCTATTCCATATTTGGCTCGTGTTATATCCGGTACAATCAATAGCGATATAAACGGTGTCGTTGCTCCAGATACAATTGGAAACGGTCTTGATGCGACAAACCAAGTTACCGCACAACAGCGTGGCATGGTGCCGCTATCTAAAGACTCGGCAGCCGCCTTTAACGATTTTAACAATTCCTCAACTGCCACCTATGTAGCTGACATGCGCGCGCAAAGCAATCCGTTAAACGTCAATGACCCATACTCTGCAAGTAATGCACTAGCTTCTACGTTTTACACATTCGCTTCAAAAATTAAAAACAGCAGCCTCTTAACAGCACCTGCCGCCATTCTATCTAGTCTTAATATAGGAAACCTAATAGGCGATTCGACAGCCCTAGCTGCCGACGGCAACACATCAGGCGATTGCAATGATACATTCCTACAAAGTACTCAACTTGCACTCACTATGTACTGTAATCCCGAAATGGGCTTCAATGATGTCGGGATGCTCCAAAGCGCCGATCCAGATACTGACGTAACTCAGTGGATGATCAATAACCAACAAATTGATGGTAATGGCGATCCCGTCGTTGGTAGTGATTTCGCTAAATTCTCAACTGACTGTCTTGACGACAGTAAGCAAATTACCGACGTTGGTGACGAAGCAAACCAACTACCTTCACATTGCTACGATGTTAACGCGAACAATACAGAAGAGGCAAAGATGTTCCATCTCTATGTTATTGATAGTGGCGTGGTAGATGGCATGGACAACCCACCAACAAATAGCTCCACAAACACAGGTTCTACTGTCGTAAATCCAGCGTACATTCAAGTAGGAAACATTCCCGCAACCGGCATGGTTGTTGGTGCGAGCGTCTTTGGCGGCTCCTTAGATAGTGGAAGTGGCCAGTGGGTAGAGAATCTTGCAGATAACGGAGGAAACGACCTGGGCGACCATGGCAACCACATGACTGGTGTAACTGCTTTTGCAGAACTTGCCAATGGCACAGCCCTTGGAAGTATTCCAGATGGTACAAAGATTGAAATAGACTATAACGGCAAGAAAGTTATCGCAACTAAGGAGGATATTGGCGCAGGTGGTGCTGATATCAACGGTCACAAACGCGCAATTGACCTGTGGTGGCAAACAGCCAATCTCCTCGGTTTCCAAACAGGAACAGGAGTTGTCACTATTCATGCGGTTGATCCAGGCACTACTGTAACGCCGATCTCATCAACGGGGAATCCTAGTCTACAAAATATCGGCTTCACTCTCAGTAATTTATTAACACAGGTTGACTATCGACTACTTTCAAATAGAGGATTCGCATTGTGAAAAAAGTACGACATTACTTTTCGTTAAACCATATAAAACGGACTGCATTGATAATCTTTGGCATAGTGTTTTGTACGCTCTCCATCGCAAGCGAAACCTACGCGGCCGATCAAGTATTTTACGCAAATAACGATATTCTTTTTTACGATAAGTCGTGCTCGTATAGTAATGCAACAGGTAATCTTGTAGGTAACAGTATTAAGGAAAAAATATGGAATTTCCTTAAACAACAGAATTTATCGGATGAACAAGCGGCTGGAGTTATGGGTAATATGGAGGCTGAATCCGCTTTCATTCCAACACGTTTTCAAGGAGATCAAGCATTTAGTCCATGGGATAGCGCCTCGGGGCATGGATGGGGATTGCCTCAATGGGATGGTGGTCGTCGCTACAGTGCACCAAGTAGCGGTGTACTTGGAAAATTAAAGGCAGAGCACCCCGAACTTGTTAAATATGCTGACATCCAATACGACTGGGCAAAAGATCCTGCCATCCAGTCTAAGATACCTGCTTCTGATCTGGACGCACTCCTAAACTTTGAACTAACTTTTCTCCATAACGAAAGTATGTCGAGACCTGTCACGGCATCAGGTTTTGGAAACGCAAAAGACGAATGGGATACACTTAAACTACAAAAAACCGTGGAAGACGCAACGGTCTTTTGGCATAACAACTTTGAGGTATCATCCGACAGTCCGCAAAAAGTCATTCAAGATCGTGGTGGTGCTGCAAAAGCTATTTTGGCAGAATTTGGCGGAAAAAACACAGCTGCTGGTGCATCAGCTTCGACGAGTACTGCACCTGTGGTTTTTATCGACCCAGGCCATGGTGGTGCTATACCAACCTACACTGATCAACAAAGCGGCCTGGTCACCTCTGAGTCTCACAACATGCCTGAGAGTACCGATGTCTTAGACGTTGCCAATCGAGTAAAAACGGCACTCGAAACAGAAGGATATAAAGTTGTTCTCGCGCGCACCACTGACGATCAACAGGTTAAATTTAGAGATAGAGCAAACGCTGCCAAACAAGCTGGTGCAAGTATCGGCATAAGCCTCCATACAACACCAGGCAGTGTAAACCAAGCATGGCCACAGCGTGTCGGTACCTATCGTCAGTATGGTAGCAAAAAAGATACGTTCACCAACCAGGCAACTGCTCAAAAGAGCGAGGCATATGCTAATAACTTTGCAACGACTCGAACCACAAGCGAAGGTCATCCTGTTACGACAGATCCTGGAAATACCCAAGAAACGGCGTCGTTTAACCGTCCAGGCATAGAGTCGACGGGTAACACGCCACTTGTCGAACTCTGGTCACCGGATGTGCCATGGGTTTACAACGAAATTGGACAAGATCAAGGAACGGCTATTTCCGAGAAGCTCAAACAAGCCTACGCTGATGGTGTTATAAAGGGAGTGGAGCAATCCGTTCCGCTAAATACCCGTGATGAGTGCGGCAATACTGCATTTACTGGCGGTAACTTAGCACAGACAATCTTTGCCTACGCATGGCCAGATTATCACGCCGCAGACTATACAACAGAGAAACCTGAATACGCTGCCGCTGTAAAAAGAGCACGTGATCAAGGCCGTTACGTTGGTGGTGGGCAATACCCCGGTGTCGACTGTGGTGGATTTGTAACGACACTCATGGTAGATAGCGGCTTTGAACCGAAATATAACAGCAGTGGTAAGGGAGGTGCTACCCCCGCACAGCTCGCCTGGTTGCAAGCCAATTGGCAGAGCCTCGGTTCGGCAACAAGTATCGATACTGGAAAACTTCAGCCAGGGGATGTTGCTATGTCCAGCGGACATACTTTTGTATACGCGGGAGATATTCCAAACTTCCATAGCCCTACAAAAGTAGCGTCTGCCTCTTACTCGATCTGGCGCGCACCAATGGCTGGACATGAAGGATTAAGTATGGCCGGTTTCAGCTGGTTCAGGAAGAAGTAAGGAGAACTATATGTATATATGGAAACAACTGCCACCTGGCGTGAAGATAGCTATCATTGCAATTGCGCTTGTTATCGTGGGGCTCATTGTCTACGGGATTTACCAAGGTATAACTGGGGGAGGCAAGATTACTGTCACGATAAATGCCATTCCAGATGACGCCAAGATAACGATAAACAACAATAGCGTGGGTGCAGGCACAACCTATCTATTACCAAATCAAACCTATACAGTTAAAGCCGCTAAGGATGGATTTGCCGACTATTCAGCCACACAATATATTGATGCCACAAATCATGTAATAACCGTTGAAATGACCGCTGTGAGTGACGCCGCAAAACAGTGGGAGCAAGACAATCAGAGTAAGTATCAGTCCGTAGAAGGGCTTGCGGGTGCACAGGCGAATGCAACTGGTGAGGCTTTTACCGCTAAAAACCCAATTACTACTGCCTTACCACTCGACAATATGATCTATACCATCGGCTACAGGAACGATCCAAGTGATCCAAGTGGTAACTCTATCATTTTGACCGTAGAAGCGCCTTTAGGCTACCGGAACAGTGCCATAGAGGGAATTCGGAACTTAGGTTACGACCCAACACAGTTTAAAATTCAATTTAACGATTACACGAATCCATTTGCATCATGAATAGAAAATACACCATTAGACTCATCATCATCGGCATAATCATCATTGCCTTAATCGGCGCTGGGTTTGCCTATAAATACTTTAGCTCGTTTCACAAAGTAACTCTTACGGTTCGACAGACTGGCCTATCAGCAGATATATACCAGCGCAACCCCAATTCAGACGAATCGGACAGCGACACAAAAGTGGGAACGGTTAAGGGAACACAGGTACTATCCTTGCAGCCTGCAAAATACTACGCAGTTCCAACCGATGCTAAATACGATAACTCACAGATAAGTTTTACTGTGGCTGATAAAGACATGTCAGTATCCGTAAACCCAGGATTTTCATCTAATTACTTAGCGTCTGTCTTGGCAGCCGAACTTCCAAGTATTACCGCAGTCATTGATGCCAAGTACGCAGCTATCCTGAGCGGATATACGGTTAATAGTGGTAAATTATACCTCGATGGCACCTGGTACGGTACAACTATTACGCAAAAATCGCCAGGGCCAGGACAACTAGGTGATGTATATCGTACGGTTCTTCATAAAGTAAATGGCACGTGGCAGTTCGTGGCGACTCCGGTGCTAATATTAACAGCACCAGATCATATGGATATTTCGAACGATATACTTGTCGATCTCAATAAGCAGAGCGGTTACTAGATAACCAGGTTAGTAACGTAGTCCGTATGAAGATTTGAGTTATTGGTTGCTGACGTAATAATAATTTGATTCTTTTTTGTAAGATCAATCAAATAGTTCTGACGCTCTTTATCAAGCTCGCTGAATACATCGTCAAGCAGAATGACAGGGTTTTTACCCGTAATAAGTTCGATGATGTCTACCTCGAGAAACTTCAGGGCTAGTACGATAGAGCGAACTTCTCCGCGTGAGGCGACCGTAAGGGCAGGCGAGGTGTTGAAATTAAATAAGATATCGTGGCGATGCGGCCCGGTCGAGGTAAACCCGAGTAGTCTGTCCTTTTCCGCATACTGATGTAACTCTGCTAAAAGACGCTGCGCTACGTTACCTTGAGGCTCGTAAGAGTACGCAACCGTAACTATATCATCCGTATGTGAAATCGATCCATAAACAGCGTTTAAACGTCCGTTAAGCTCACCAACAAACTTCAGGCGTTGTTCTATAATATAAGCACCATATTCGCTCAGCGAAACATCCCACGCAAACATACTATCGCTATAGGCACCTTGTTTTAATAGAGAATTCCGTTGTTTAAGTGCACGCTCATACCGACGCAGTGAAATACTGTATTGCGGATCAAGCTGAGCGATGAATCTATCGATAAATTGTCGGCGCCGAGTAGGGGAACCGCTCAAAAGTCGCAAATCATCTGGTTCAAACAGAACAACAGGATATTTATAACGATCAGGTAGTCGATAATTTGTTTTGCCATCAACAATAAATTGTTTACGACCTGACGAGCGAGAAGGGTCGAACTTAACCGAACGCGAGGCTTGGTTTTGATATCCGATATCTATGCGATACCATTCAGCACCTCTTCGCAACACATCACCATCCGAACCTTTAAAAGATGATCCTTGAAGCGCAATATACAAGGCCTCAATAAGCGAAGTTTTACCACTGCCATTTGTACCTGTAATAAGCGTCACATTAGGCGAGACGTCCAGTGAGTAACTTTTGTGCACGCGAACATGCTGCACTTTAATGGCCGTAATTGGATCCATACTAGCTCTTAAGCGGCATAATAATATGCTTGTAGTTCACATCATCACTTTTTGACGTGAGAACACATGGCGCAAGTTTACCGCTAAAGCGAAATTCTACGACCTTACCATCAATTGCCGCTAGCGCCTCAGCTAAATATCGTGAGTTGAGTGTTACTTGGCCGTCGCTTGATACCTCTACGGCTGTTTCTGAGGTGTTTTCTCCAAGCTCCGAGGCGATAGAGTGGATAGAGAGTGTCTGCTTCTCTTTGTCGGCCGTAAGCGTGACACTGCCACCGGAATCCCGAGCGAACAAACCGGCAATTTTGGTGATACGCACAAAATCACTCGCATCGATCACTAATGTCGTTTCTGATGTATCTGGAATGAGTGTCCGGTAAGGAGGGAAGTTACCGTCAATAAGTCGGCTCGTCACCTCAGCCTCACCAACCCTAAAGCGAACCTGTGTTTCGTCAAATAGCATATCGATTTCAGTGACATCATCACTGATCGTGCGTAAAACCTCTTGCAAAGATGACGTTGGAATAATTGCCGCCACTTCGCTTTTTGTCTCTACAAGCCGACGCTCAGATAGACGGTAGCCATCTGTTGCTGCCAAGTAAAGATAGCCCTCAAACGAATGCCAGTATACACCGGTGAGTACAGGCCGCGTGCTGTCATTACTACTTGTAATAACAGTCTGCGAAACGGCTTGTTTAAAATCGGCGACGTTAACGCTGTATTGAATAGAGGAAGTTTCATCAATCGTTGGTAACTCAGGAAACTCGTCAGCAATGACACCATTGATAACTGATGTATATCCACCAGAAGAAATAGTAAGGTGGCTGTCCTTTACCTTTAAGTCAACTGTACCTTTTGGAAGGCTTGAAACGAAATCACTCACTAAACGAGCGGGAATTGTAATTGCTCCAGGTGTGATGATCTTTGCTCCAATATAGTGAGTCGAAGCAATCTCGAGGTTCGTAGCAGCTACAAGTAATCGGTTGCCGTCTGTTCTTAGGAGGATATTACTAAGGATAGGTAGCCCAGCTTTACTACTTGCTACTCGTCCGACGTTACTGAGTGCTTTGGACAAATTTTCTTGAGTTACAGAAAGTTCCATTACTTATTACCTTTCTTTATTTTTCCTTTAGTGGTTCTAATAGTAGGGGCTGTGGAAACTGGGTAAAAATAGTGTTCAGACAGAGGTGAGAAGGCTCTTTTTTGTGGGGAAAAGTACTGTGCAAATAAAGGGATAACTTTGGGGAGTAAAGCGACTTGTGCACTAGACCCTGCAGTAAGTGTATAAATGAAGGCTCCTATGGTGGATAGACGCCCACTTGTTTTACTCAGTGTTATCCATCCTCTATTCACAATTTTTCCACTAACCTTAAGCATAAAGTTTCTCCCTGATGTCCGCTACCTGTTCACGGATGAGGAAATCGAGTTTAATAGCCTTTTCTATCTTCTCAACGGAGTGGATGGCTGTCGTGTGGTCTTTTCGGCCAAGCTCGTTAGCAATTTTTGGGAAGCTCAGGTGGAGTTCGCTTCGTAGTAAGTACATGGCGATCTGGCGAGGAACAACAATGTGTTTGTCGCGCTTAGCGCTGCAGATTTCCTTACCATCAATCTGGAAATGTCGGGCAGTCTTATCGATAATCTGCTTAGGCGTTACGTGTTGTGGGCGGGATTGTCGCACATTTCCAATCAAACCTTCGGCGGTTGAAATGTCCGGCGTAATGCCACGCATCTCGGCGTACGCTAGTAATTGGTTTAACGCTCCTTCGAGTTCACGGATGTTGGTTTTGATGTTATTAGCGAGGTATTCAATCGTCTCGTGGCCAAGCTGAATGCCTGAAAGAGTAGCCTTTGTTTCGACAATAGCGCAGCGTGTTTCGAAATCAGGCATTTGAATATCGATTGCCATACCCCATTCAAACCGACTGCGGAGTCGTTCTGTTAGTGTAGGAATACTCTTAGGGGGCTTGTCGCTACTGATGATAATCTGTTTGTTACTTTGGTGTAGGGCATTAAACGTATGAAAAAATTCTTCTTGAGTTTTTTCTTTACCGGCAATAAATTGCATATCATCTACAATTAGTACATCGACGTTGCGGTATTTATCGGCAAATCCTTTTTTCTTAAAACGGATAGTGTCCATAAATTCCTGCACAAACGTTTCAGAGCTGATATATAAAATACATGCGTCAGGTTGAATCTTGGCAATCTCGTTTCCAACTGCCTGCATAAGGTGTGTCTTACCTAAACCTACACCACCATACAAAAAGAGTGGGTTGTATTTTGTACCAGGATTATGTGCGACGGCTTGGCATGCAGTATAAGCAAGGTCATTACTACTACCGACGATAAAGTTTGCAAAGGTATATCGCGGATTAAGACCATTAGCGTTTGGCTTGTTTGCCGTAAGGCTGCCCACACGTGGTTGTGATGGAGAAGAGATGAGCTCCTCTACGGAAGGACTTGATGCGGTTGCAGTTGTTTCGCGGGTAATGGTTTTTTTTGCCGAGTTAGTTTTTACGGTATAGGTAATTCGTTTAGGTACGACGCCATTTTTTTCTAGAACCGATTTAATCTGATCATTGAACTTAACTTCAAATTGACGCTTTGCAAAGATATTGGGCACTGCAATGACGACTGTCTCGCCTGTGTTTTCAAGCAGCTCGGTGTTTTTAAACCAGGTTGTAAATGCAGCATGCGAAATAGAAACTTCAATTTCACCTAATACGCTTTGCCACAAAGCATGATGCATATAGCTTGTCCTTTCCCCGGTGTTAGTCTACCTCAGTTGTTATCCTCTACTATACAGGGACGGAGAGTTTTCCACAACCGGTAGTGGGTTTAGCAGAATGGGAGGGTAGAATAGGGGTAGCAGTTTTCCACAATATTGTACCACCCCTATGAAATATGTGGATAAATGACGTGTAAATGTGGACAAGTAAATATTACGAGGAAACGAAAAGACATAATTTTCAAGTCTCATCTTGTCAAAAGGGGAGAAAACCGGTAAAATAGCAGAGATATGCCAAAACGTACTCACCAACCACACACACGCCACCGTGCTCGCACGCACGGCTTTCGTGCACGTGTTGCAACCAAAGCCGGTCGCGCCGTGCTTAAGCGTCGCCGCGCTAAGGGCCGCGCTCAACTGTCTGTATAGCCAGTTAAAAACAAAAAGCACTCCTTTAACTAAGGGAGTGCTTTAATTTTAAGGTATAATAAAAACTAACATTTATGTTATCTGCGATACATCGATTTCACGGCCATGGCAGTTTGCGCTATGTATATAAAAACGGACAGGCTGTCCGTTCTCATTTCATGACGGTTAAGCACACGGATAATCCACGCCGTAAACATTCTAGGTTTGCTATTGTTGTCAGTAAAAAGGTTTTAAAAAGCGCCGTCGGCCGAAACCGTATTCGTCGTCGTATCTATGAAGTTATTCGTGAGGAACTTCCTCATATGAAAGCTGCGAGCGATATTGTTGTTATCGTATTTTCTAGTGAGCTCGTTGCTATGCCGGCATCCGAGCTAAAAGAAACGATTCAGCAGTTGTTTGACCAAGCTGGTCTGTATCAATAATTACTACAAACTGCTATAATATAATGCAAATAGTTTTCTGGAGTTTTTAAGAGTGAATATTTTTGACATTTTAATTGTGCAGCCAATATTTAACCTGTTGATCGGCCTGTACAGTATTATTCCTGGCGGCGACTTTGGTGTTAGCCTCATTATCTTTACGGTGTTGGTTCGGTTCGCGCTGTTCCCGCTTGTAAAAAAGCAGCTGCACCAAACCCAGGCCATGAAAAAGATGCAACCCGAGCTAAAGCGCATTAAGGCGCAGGCGAAGGGCAATAAGCAAATGGAAAGCATGATGATGCTTGAGCTGTATAAAAAGCATGGGGTTAACCCATTCCGTTCAATTGGCATTTTACTTATTCAGTTGCCTATCTTTATTGCGCTATATAGCGTGATTCGTATCTTTACCTCTCATCGAGATGAGATTGGCAAGTACACCTACGGCTTTATGGAGCACATCGGTCCCATTCAACAGCTTATTCAGCATCCTGATCGTTTTAACGAAAAACTACTAGGTATTGTGGATCTTACAAAAACAGCCTTTTCTAACCAAGGTGTTGATGTTGTTCTAGTTATCGTAGCTCTCATAGCAGCTGCTACTCAATACTTTATGAGTAAGCAGACTATGCCGCAAACGGAAAACAAAAAACGTCTCCGTGACGTTATGGCCGAAGCAGCTGATGGCAAGCAGGCCGATCAGTCTGAGATGAATGCGATCGTTATGGGTAAAATGACGAAAGTGCTTCCATTCTTTATGTTCTTTATTATGATTGGCGTTCCTGGCGCATTGGCGCTATACTACGCTGTATCAAACCTTGTTGCGGTAGCACAACAAGCGTACCTTCTTAAAAAAGACGAAGTGGAGATGGAAGAGATCGCCGACGAACCTTCGCCAAAACCAGTCAAAAAGGCAACTGCTAAGGCTCGCGAAAAAGCTGCTAAGACAGGGACGGTAACTCGCATTAAAGCTAAGGACATAAAGAAGAAAGGGACAAAATAATGAACGCTCAAGAATCTATCGACTTCGCAAAAAAGTACCTTGAGGACATCCTTTCATTTTTTGGAGTGAATGTTTCTGTTGAAGCTATGCAAGAAGACGATATTATTGAGCTAAGTGTCCCCTCTACTGAGAGCAATAGCCTGCTCATTGGTCGTAACGCCGAAACACTGCGTAGTTTGCAGTACACACTATCTACGACACTTCGCAATAAAGACGCAGCGCTCACCCGCGTTAATCTCGACATTGCTGATTACAAAAAACAACGTGCTGAAAAAGTCGCCGAACAAGCTCGTGAATGGATCGAGCAGGTTCGTACGAGCGGCGATTCTTATGTTGCTAGTCTTAACGCTGCTGATCGTCGCGTCGTACATCGTGTTGCAGATGAGTATGACGACATTCGTACGTTCTCTGAAGGCGAAGGCCGTGATCGCAAGATCATCATTGCGCAAAAAACTTCTTAAATTACTTTTTTAAAGCATTAATATAGATCTCGTGGGTTTGCTGCGCCATGCGGCTCCACGAGTATTTTTTTATTTGCTTATAGCCTTTTTCGATCAACTGCTTGCGAAGTTTCGGGTCAGTAAGAATGTCATCTATAGCACGAGCTATATCATAGGTATTAAGCGGGTCGAAGTAGTGAGCGGCATCTCCGTAGACTTCAGGTAGACAGGTTGCCGAGCTGCTTGCAACGGGTGCGCCATAACCCATAGCTTCAAGGGCGGGAAGGCCAAATCCTTCCATAAGCGAGGGGAATACATAGGCTGAACAATTTGAAAAAAGCCAATCACGCTGGGCGTCTTCGATGAATCCGGTGTAGTGGATATTTTTATACCCTTTTTGCGTAAAATACTCCTCAGTCTTAATATGGGCAGGCGTTTTCTTACCGACCAAAATTAACCCGAGATTAGGGTGCTTTTCGAGCAGTTTTTGATGCGCATCGCCAAGTCGACGAATGTTTTTGTAGTCGCTTTGCTGACCAACGTACATAATGTATTCCTTGAACGGATGCTTGTAGGGCGTCAGCTTATCGACAAATACATCTGCCGATTCGTAGGTAACGGTAACCTTACTCTCGGGAATATGGGCGAACTTTACGTAATCATCTTTTACATACTGTGTTGGCGTAATAATATGCGTGCTTGTTTCCCCTACTTTTTTAAATACATACCGGCCAACAAGCTGTTTTGCGTGGAATATGAGCCAGTTTTTATCGGAATTATACGTTTGCAGAAGTGTTAAGTCGTGCACTGTTGTGACGTGTATACCGTTGTAACCTAGTGGCTGTTGTGGCATGCAAAAATGCACCAGGTCGGGCGCGAGTTCGTCTAAAAAGTTTTTAAATCCGGTCTGCTCAGAAAACGAGTAATTAGGAAAATCAATCGTAAGAACATTGAAATTAGGATTCTTTGGTTTATAAAAATCCTTATCTTTTGTAGGGACTAAAATAGAATATTTGTTAGTGGTATCGATTTTCTCTAAATAATGAACGAGTCGCTCGACATAGCGGCCAGTAGAGGAATTGATGATTCGGGCGTCGATGGCGATATGCATAAAAACTCCTGGTATAAGCTATTTATTATTAGTAACGGCAGGCTTGAATACGACGCGTGAGTAAAGGAGGTAGTTCCATACAAGCGACACGACTGTTGCGCAAAGCTTAGCTACCAGTAAAGCGAGATCAGCCGATAGATAGGTGCCAATAAAGGTGAGTACCATTTTAATGACGATTGTTTGGAGTACCCATAAGCCAAATAAGGTTACAACAACAAATAACAGAACTTCTCTTTTTACATTCGTGTCTGTCGTTTTAAAGGTGTATTTTTTGTTGGCAAAAAAACTAAAACAAAACGCTGTGGTGGTAGAGATGATATTTGCGGTAATAGTAGGCAGGCCAAGGCTTTTCAATAAAAACAGCAAGCCAAAATCGATAACCGTGTTGGCGCCGCCAACAGCAACAAACCGAGCTTTTTCTTCTTTATTTTTTATCATGTGAAGGTTTACCGGTGTGATATTCCTCTACAAAATAAAGAGGACGCTGCTTGGTCTCGTTAAAAATACGACCGATGTATTCGCCGATAATACCAAGCGAAAGTAACTGAACGCCACCGATAAAGAGGATGACCGCCATCATAGAAGGGTAACCGGCAAGGTCACTGCCATAAATGAGGGTGCGAATAACCAGGTAGATAACATAGAGAAAAGCCCATAGCGATACAATAAGCCCTACATAGGTAGAAATTCGTAATGGTGATGTTGTAAAAGATACAATTCCTTCAATGGCGAGGTTAACGAGGGAAAAGTAATTCCACTTGGTTTCGCCGGCAATACGAGGGTCGCGTTCGTACGTAATTTCCTTCTTTTTGTAACCAATCCAGCTAAACATACCCTTGGTAAAGCGCTGACTCTCACGGATTTGTTTAATAGCCTCTACGCAGCGGCGATCAAGCAAACGAAAGTCACCCGTATCTTGTTGGATAGGAATGCGCGTTGACCGCTGAAGTACCTTATAAAAAGCGGATGAGGTAGATTTTTTAAGCCACGTCTCCCCTTTACGGCTATTTCGCCTCGCGTAGACATCATCGTAGCCTTCCTCCCAAAACTTAATCATGGTAGGGATGAGCTCTGGCGGGTCTTGCAGGTCGGCATCGATAATAACGGTTGCATCACCCGTTACGTGGTCGAGGCCGGCGATCATGGCGATCTCTTTTCCAAAGTTACGGGATAAATTTACATAGGCGATTCGCGGGTCGGTTTCGGCGTAGGTTTTTATAATTTCAAGCGTACGGTCGCGGCTGCCGTCGTTTACAAATAAAAATTCAAAGTCATAATCTTTTGTTTCGCCCGCAAGCTTATTGAGCCGTTCATAAAGATGCCGTAAAGCGCCTTGTTCGTTGTAGGCGGGGATAAGGATGCTGATTTTTTTACGTCCAGTCATTAGGAGTAGTATACCATTATTTAACTGCCTGAATGAGTTCGACAATGCTTGTAAATGTAGTCGCGCCAGCGTTTTTAAGTGCTAAGGTTTTGGCTGCAGCTGACTCGTTTTCGCCGCCTAAAATGGCGCCAGCATGTCCTAGTTGTACACCGAGCGGCGCCTCATGGCCGGCAATGTATCCATAAACGGGTTTGGTGACGTGTTGTTTGATGTATTCGGCGGCACGTTGTTCGTCGGTTCCACCAATTTCACCAATCAGTACAATAGATGTCACGTCGGGATCACTCTGGAATAGCTCTAGGCATTCAATAAAACCCATGCCGCGTATGCGGTCGCCGCCAATACCTATAATATATTTTTGACCCAATCCCCGCTTACTTAAGCCAGCGGCAGCCTCGTAGGTAAGTGTACCGGAACGACTAACAACGCCGATTGAACCTGGCAGTCCCATAGAGGCGGGGATAATGCCAAGTTTTGTGGTGCCAGGTAATAAAATTCCTGGACAATTTGGTCCGATAATCCTTACACCAGCCTTGTTGGCCGCCTTTTTAACGACAAGCATATCGTGAACGGGAACGCCCTCGGTAATACAAACTATAAGAGGTATATGAGCTTCTACGGCTTCAAGCAAAGCGCTTTTTGCAAAAGGCGCGGGCACAAACACTACGCTCGCATCGATCGTCATGTCTTTTTGAATATCGGCGATGGTTGCGTAGACTGGTATGCCGCCAATAGTCTCACCTGCTTTATTTGGGGATGTTCCGGCAATTATATTCGTACCTGCGGCGCGCATTGCAGCAGTATGGAAAGCGCCGTGCGTACCAGTTATACCCTGCACGATAACGTTTTTTGGGGTGAGTAGGGAATTATTCATTATTTACCTCTTGGCTCGCAGCCTCAAGACAGTCCTCGAGTGTGGCGAGGGTGGGGATATTTTCAGTAGAAAGAAGCGCAACTGCTTCTTCAAAATTAGTACCCGCAAGACGTATAAAAAGCGGAGGCAGGTTCGGAATTTGTTTTTTTGCGGCGATGATTGCCTTTGCCACTTCGTCGCAGCGAGTAATGCCGGCAAAAATATTAATGACGATTGCCTGAACAGCAGGAAATTCGACGATTTTTTGAAATGCACGTAAAACACTCTCGGTGTTTGCGCCACCGCCAATATCTAAAAAGTTTGCGGGTGTAAGACCGCGCACAGCAACAGCATCCACGGTTGCCATGTCGAGCCCGGCGCCGTTTGCAATAGTTGCGACTGTTCCATTAGGATCGAGAACGACAAAGTTGGCATCGTGAGGCTTATCTGTAAAGTCCCACTCCGGGTGACGAAATGCGGCGGCATCGTCAAGCTCCATCTTACAATCGCCGCAGACGAGAGCATTTTTATCGGTATAAACAAGGGGATTGACCTCTAAAAGTGTTGCATCGTTTTTAATGAATGCATTATATAGCTTACGAATAAACGGTTCAATAAGATCGGTCACATATCCAAGGTACGCGGCGAGATCTGCACTACAGGATGAAATCGTTTCGCCATCGATAGCACGAGAAAAGAATTCCTCTGAGTTATGAGATTCAACTTCAACACCGCCGTTTGTATGCGCCATGAGCCGCAAGCAAGCATTTTCGCGGTCAATCAGCAACGAAAGGTAATGTTCGTTCTTTATGTTTAACACTTCTTCGCCTAATATTTTCGACGGTTTATACCCTTTAATTTCAAGGTCAAATAACATGTTGAAAACCTGCTGCAGCCTATCGTCATTATGCACAATCTGCACACCGCCTGCTTTGCCTCTTCCGCCTACGGGGACTTGGGACTTTAAGATGATAGGCGTAGAAATAGAAGAGACATCCGAATCTAAGGAGATGACGATGCTTTTTGGAATGGGCAAACTGGCTGTTTTGAGGATGTTTTTTGCTTCGTATTCGAGAAGTTTCATATTTATTTACCTGTAAAGAACTTACGAAGTGCTCGAAGTCCTTTTTGGTCTGGTGGCAAATCGGGCCAAAGTAACTCTTTTATGTAAGTAGTCTTTGCTGTCTTTCGAGATTGGATTGCAAATCTTGCAGGAATAGCATGGCTCCAAAATAATACAATTCCCTTAAAAAAACCTTTTAGAGCTGGTTGAGCGTTACCATTCTTAATAGCATTTAACAGTATGATTATATACGCAAACCAAAAGCGAATCCCCACAGAGATAAGAAGAGGGCGAGGAACATTTTTTGTATATACAATAGGTAGATTTTTGAACGTTTGGTAAACGGTGAAACCTGGCATTTTGCTGCTCGTTGCCCCTTGCTTATGATAGGCAGTAGCTTTAGGCTCATAATATACTTTCCAACCGCGTAATTGTGCACGAAAACTTAAGTCTACATCTTCGTAATATGCAAAGAAGGCATTGTCGAATATTCCAATATCATCAAACAAAGCTGTACGGTATAAACTTGCCCCTCCTGTTGCTCCGAATACTAACCCACCCTCCGGTGCGGTCATTGCTTTTTTACCACGGCCACGAGGAAATGAGAGGCCCCATATACTATATTGTTCTCCGGTGCTGTCGATTGTTTTACCATCAGCATGGAGTAAGAGACTAGTGACGATGCCGAGACTTTTATCGCTACGGGCTCGCAGTAAGAGGGTCTCGAGCCATTTAGGATCTGCTAGAGCGTCATTATTAAGTAACGCCACATAGTCATAATTATTGTCTCGTGACCATGAAATACCGGCGTTAACGCCGCCAGTAAACCCAAGATTTTTTTTATTAAGTAGGAGAGTAACTCTAGAAGAGTGCTTCTTCTTAAGTGTCTCTAAGACATCGGCAGAATTGTCTTGAGATCCATTTTCAACTAGGACAATCATAAAATTTGACAACGATTGTTTTAGTAAGGATTCAACACACGCTACGGTATCGTTTGGTGCTTTGTAATTCAATACTACGACGGCAATGCGTTCTATCGACTTATTATTCATCTTTCCCTATAATACAATAAAAGATGAACAGAATACTTTCTAAGAAAAATAGAGTTCTGCTTGCCGAACTCGTTCGTACAGACTTTAAACTAAGGTATCAAGGATCAGTTCTAGGATACGCTTGGTCTCTTTTGAAGCCATTATTACTCTTCGTAATTCTTTATATTGTCTTCGTTTACTTCCTTAAGATTGGTAAAGATGTTCCACACTACCCGGTCTACCTTTTACTCGGTATCGTTCTATGGAACTTTTTTAACGAAACAACTTCGCAAAGTCTTGGTTCAATTGTAGGTAGGGGCGATCTTATCCGGAAAATTCGCATACCTCGCTGGGTAATTGTTTTTTCTAGTAGCATTTCTGCTCTTATCAATCTATTCCTAAACCTTATTGTGGTTGGTATATTCATGGTAATTAATCAGGTGCCGCTAACTCCAACAATTCTTCTGCTTCCGTTTAATATTATTGAAATATATTTGTTTGCATTAGGAGTCTCTCTATTTCTCTCTGCTGCATATGTAAAATTTAGAGACGTTAGTTATATCTGGGAGGTGGTACTCCAAGCAGGGTTTTATGCAACGCCAATTATTTATCCTCTCAGCATGATCACTTCTGTTTTTGTACAGAAGCTATTACTTCTAAGTCCAATCGCACAGGCAGTGCAGGATGCACGGTATAACACAGTCACTCACCAAGCCTTAACATCCGGTATCTTATACCACTCATTCGTTTATGTTGTGCTTCCTATGGTTGTTGTTGCAGTGACGCTTGTTGGAGGAATTGCGTACTTTAGGAAAGAGTCCAAGTACTTTGCGGAGAATATTTAAATGAATGACAATATTGCAATTAAAATCGCTCATATACATAAAACGTTTAAACTGCCACATGAAAAGCAAAATACGCTTAAGGGTATGATCATTAACTTCGGCAAACGAGGTTACGAAACCCAACACGTTTTAAAGGGCTTGAACATTGACGTACATAAGGGTGAGTTTTTGGGTATCTTAGGTCGTAACGGAAGTGGTAAGAGTACACTGCTTAAAGTTCTTTCTGGTATCTATACGCCCGATGAAGGTCACGTAGACATTAATGGCAAGCTAACGCCATTTATTGAGCTTGGTGTTGGTTTTAACCCTGAACTTTCTGGTAGAGACAATGTTTTTCTTAATGGTGCGCTACTTGGATTCTCTCGCTCAGAAGTTGCAAAGATATACGACGAGATTGTTGCGTTTGCTGAACTTGAGCGGTTCATGGATCAAAAACTTAAGAACTATTCGTCGGGCATGCAAGTACGCCTTGCGTTTTCAATTGCGATTCAGGCAAATACAGATATTCTTGTTCTTGATGAGGTCTTAGCAGTGGGAGATGAGGCGTTCCAACGAAAATGTTATGACTACTTTAACGAACTTAAGCAAAAAGGCAAAACAGTCGTGCTTGTTACTCACGATATGAGTGCTGTGCAGCGTTTTTGCACCCGCGCGATTGTTTTAAATAAGGGTAAAGTCATTTTTGACGGTGACACAGAGCCTGCAACTGATGTGTATAGGGGTCTGAATTTCGAAAGTACTGATGACTCTTCTAAAAAGAATAATCGGCGGCGTCAGCACTCAAGTAAAAATATAGCAAAATCAAGTACGATTACCGATTTAAAGATAACTGATTTAGAGGGCACAGAAAAGGCGCTATTTAAACCAGCCGAAGCATTCATTGTAGAAAGTTCTATTACGTTTAAAGAAAATATAGAAAAGCCATCTATTCTCCTGACATTCAATAACCCGGGCGGGATGATCTTATCCGCACTTGATACAAACCTTATGGAACGAAAACTCAAACCTGTAAAAGCGGGACAAACAATTACGATAAAATGGAAGCTAGATGGTATATATAACGACGGAAAGTATCTCGTATCGGTAACCGTTACGGATGAGTCGGACCAGAGTGTATCCAGTAGGATGGACGAAGGTTGTGAGTTTAATGTCATTGGGTGGGACATGCCAAATGTGCTTCTTCATCCTAAGATAAACTACTCCATCGACATTACGTAGTATTCGCGAGAGATGTCTGCAATGTGTTGTAATCTGAACGAAGCTCTAGGTAAAAATAGGTCGTTTATCATATACTAGACCTATGGTAAAAGTAAGTAGCTTGAAAAAATATGCACGAAAAAGTGCAACTGTACTTAAAAATGAAGGCGTTGTTTCTCTTGGTATTAAAGGTCTGAAGAAGCTAAGGAAAACGCAAATCCAGCATAGTAATAATCCTGCATTGAAACGAAAGTTTACTTCACTCGTAGATCGTTCTAATGTTATGGAAGCAAATTGGTCAGAGCAGCCATATGATATAAATACGGCAAAAAAATCTGTCAAACCTCCTTATACGATTAACTGGGTTATGTCACCTCCAGGAGGCGGCGGCGGACATCAGAATATATTTCGTTTCATAAGCCTGCTAGATAAGATGGGTCACAAAAACAACATCTATCTCTATAGCACGTTTGATGATATGACCATCGTGCAGGCTAAGGAAAACGTGGCTTCGTATTCAACCGCTAAAAACCTTAGTTTTGAAAAGTATAACGGTACCATGGCGGAGGCGGATGTCGTGTTTGCAACGGGGTGGGAAACGGCATACCCTGTGTTTAATGCAAAAACAAATGCGCAAAAAATGTACTTTGTTCAAGATTTTGAACCATATTTTTATCCCATGGGAACAGATTACATCTTGGCAGAAAATACATATAAATTTGGTTTTCACGGAATCACTGCCGGCGGTTGGCTCTCGAGCAAGCTGAGTGCAGATTATGGGATGGTATGTGACCACTATGATTTTGGTGCGAACAAGGATCTTTATCAACTTACGAATACTAAAAAACGAAAAGAAATATTCTTCTATGCCCGCCCAGTAACCGAGCGTCGTGGCTTTGACCTTGGCGTTATGGCGCTAGAGATTTTTCATAAGGCAATGCCAGAGTATACGATTAATCTTGCAGGGTGGGATGTCTCGGAGTGGGATGTGCCATTTCCCTACGTCAACCACACAGCTCTTCAGATAAGTGAACTACCAGAGCTCTACAACAAGTCGGCTGCAGCACTCGTTATGTCACTAACAAATATGTCTTTATTACCCTTAGAGTTGCTTGCCTGCGGAACAATTCCTATCGTTAACGATGCTCCTAATAACCGGCTCGTAAGTGATAATCCATACATTGCCTACACGGAGCCTTCTCCGCAAGCACTTGCTAACGCGCTTATCGAGACCGTAAAAAGAGCCGATCTTTCTGCATACGCCAAAAAAGCTGCTGCCAGTGTACCTGTGGATGGTTGGGATGTTGCAGGTGAGCGATTCCTCGGCGTATTAGATAGAGAACTTTCTCGTGGCTAATGTTTTAGTTCTTGGTGCAAATGGCTTTATTGGGAGTCATCTTGTCGACTCTCTTGTTGCTGGTGGACATACCGTTCGTGCATTCGATAGATTTAGCTCACGTAAGCCGCAGTTTAAGTCATCGGACCAAATTGAGGTTGTTGCGGGCGACTACCTTAACCTCGATGATATAAAAAAATCGCTCGATGATATCGAATATGTCTTTCATTTTATTTCGACAACAACACCCGTATCAGCCGAGAATGACCCATCAATTGATATCAACACGAATATACGTATGAGCGTTGAGCTTTTTAAGTTGTGTGCAGCGGCGAATATTAAAAAAGTTATCTTTGCCTCCACGGGCGGTTCAATTTATGGTGATACCGGAGCGACGTCCTATAAGGAAACAGAAGTGCCCTACCCAGTCTCACCGTATGCCATTGGTAAGCTGACGATTGAACATTATTTACGATATTTTCGAGTTAAACACCAGCTTGACTCGATATGTTTGCGTATCTCGAATCCTTATGGAGAACGGCAGCCATTTCATCGTAAGCAGGGTGTCATACCGATATTTTTAGAGTGTATGGCTCGTAATCAGCCTATTACTGTTTTTGGAGATGGTAGTATGGTAAGGGACTATATTTATGTACGAGATCTTACCGACACGATTGCTGCGATTTTTCAGAAAAAAACAATGCATGATACATACAATATGGGATCTGGCGTTGGTACAGATGTGAATCAGTTAGTAGATGTGGCATGCCGAGTGTCAGGAAAATTTCCCAAAATTGACCGTAAAGAGACGCCAAGTACATTTGTTAGAAAAGTTGTTTTAGACACAACTAGATTTAAAGAAGAATTTGGCCAACCCGTAGCTGCAACATCGCTTGAGGATGGAATGCGTAAGACTTATGACTATATAACTCAAGAAATTAGCAAGGAATAACGTGAAAGATACTAAGATAAAAGCAACAATATTTATTCCTACCTGGCAAGCAGAGCCGTATTTGAACGATCTTCTACGGAGTGTGTTTCGTCAAAAGGTGGATTTTGAATACGAGGTGCTTATTTTTGATACCTCATCAACAGATAAAACTCCTCAAATCATCGAAAAATACAAAAAGAAACATAAGAATCTTCGTACAAAAACAATCACCAAAGCAGAGTTTGGTCATGGCAAGACTCGAAACGAAGCCGCGCATGAGGCTAAAGGTGAGTTTGTTGTCTATCTCAGCCATGACGCAATTCCATCGCACGACTCCTGGCTGCACGAGATGATTGCGCCATTCGCAATTAATCCTAAAATTGTGGGTGTAACAGGTAAGCAAATTCCTCGTCCGAAGTGTGTTCCATTGCAAAAATATGAGATCCGGACTGCGTTTCGCAATCTTGGCCCAGATTTTGGAACAACTATTTTCTATAAAGACAACTTTATGAAAAACCCAATTTACAAGGATTCTGTGACTTTTTATTCGGATGTAAACTCCGCAGCGCGACGATCGTATCTTGTTGATGAGTTACCATATCGAGATGTGCCATACTCCGAGGACCAGCTGTTTGGAAGAGATGTGATCGAAGCGGGTCTCTATAAAGTTTACGCCGCAAGAGCAAGTGTTCTTCACTCTAACGACCTTACGCTGAGAGAGTATAAACACCGTATGTTTGATGAAATCATAGGTCTGCGTAAAATTGGCACAAAAGTTACCAAACCATCCATCAAACACATCATCAAAGTGACGATACTCGGTGTCATAAAGGACGCTGTACGCACGATATACGATGGCGAGTATTCACTTAAACGAAAAATATACTGGTTGCTTGTAAACCCGTTATACCATATCGAGAAATGGCGCGGTGTACGACTCGCTGTTAAAGTTGAACTTTCTGACGATGCTATGTTTGGTAAACACTCTCTAGAAGAAATGCGTGCCAAAATAAGCAAGTAATTCAGCATTTTTATGTTAAAATAAACATAGGATAAGCGTAAGTTTTATGCTGGATCATATATGATAAAAATACATAAGAAGAAACATGGTAAAAACAAAATTATAGCGATTGCCGGTGGCGCTCTTGCTGTTGTTGTAATCTCCTATCTTGGCGTGGCATTAAAATACCATTACCCTCCGTTTGTGCAAGCAAAAGGTAATAACCCAGCAGGGCAGTATGTTAACTTAGAACGAAGTGATGCTGAAAAGCAAAAATCTCAAGAACTAGTGGACAATCCACAAGCAAAAACACAAAATGATCAAACGGATGTGCCTACCCCACCGAGTGCGACATCATCTGGCAAGCAATCGGTTAATGTCTTATTAACAAACGCAAGTGTGACAAATAACACAGTGAAGGCGAGTGGCCTTGTGACTAATTTAGTTCAAGAAGGCGGCTCCTGTACATATACGTTTACGAATGGCAGTACTGTTATTACTAAAACGTCTAACACTCTTACAAACCCTACATCAACAACATGCGAATCTGTTAGTTTTAGTGCCGACGAGCTGACGGCGGGCGGAGCTTGGAAGGTGGTACTAAAGTACGCTTCTTCAAGCGCTGAAGGTGTGTCAAATACAAAGGAATTTACTAAATGAGCCGCAAAGTAATAATTCTTGGAATTATTACTTCTGCTTTTTTTGGCAGTCTCTTTTTATGGACTAACACAGCTCACGCTGTTAGCGTAACAGGGTTTGACCCCAGCCGTATTATTGACGATGCAATTTTTTATGATCCAGATAGTATGGGCGGACCAAGCAATATACAAAACTTTCTCAATTCGCACGTACCAGCCTGTGACACGTGGGGCACGCAACCGTCGGGTTATGGCAATTTAACGAATGCACAATATGCTCAGCAAATAAAAGGATGGCCCGGACCTCCATACGTTTGTCTTAACAACTATTATGAAAACCCCACAACTGGTGAAACCTCCTTTGAAAAAGGTGGCGGAGCTTTCAGTGGGGGTGTTAGTGCGGCGCAAATAATTTATGACGCTTCTAAGGCGTATAATATCAATCCAAAAGTGCTTCTTGTAATGCTTCGTAAAGAGTCACTCAACTTGTTTAGTGACTCTTGGCCAATGAAATCACAATATAAATACGCGATGGGCTATGCATGTCCAGATAGCGGCCCAAATTATTCTGCTGCTTGTCAGTCGGATAAAGCAGGATTTTATAAGCAGGTAATGTACTCTGCGTGGCAGCTACGGTACTACTACGACCACATGGGCACATATAACTATGCTCCTGGACAATGGAACACTATTCAATACAGTCCGGATCCAAGCTGCGGTACGAAAGATGTGTACATACAAAACTATGCAACCGCAAGCCTATATATTTATACACCTTATACGCCTAACGATGCTTCCCTAAACGCATATCCCGGTACGGCTTCTTGCGGTTCGTATGGTAATCGTAACTTCTGGTTTTATTGGCAAGAATGGTTTGGGTCAACACTTACGAATGGTAACTTTGTAAGAAGCGCAAATGATTCGACGGTGTATTTAGTGGGCGATAAGGTTAAATACCCAATTTCAGATACGAGTCTTATTGGGGCAGCACCTGGGCTTGGTGGTATAGGGTTTGTATCGCAGGCATATCTCGATAACATTCCCACGGGCCCTCTCTTAGGTAGATTTATAAAAGGTACCGACGGAACGATATACTTTTATGATGCCAATATAAAATTGCCATTTACTTCGTGTGCGATGGTTAGCGCCTATGGCGGTGATTGTTCATCGATTGCAAGCTTGACCGAGTCAGAAATAAATCAATTTTCAACAGGTCCTGCAGTGACACAAGGCATGAAGACCAAGTCGGGGCATACCTACTATATCAATGCAGGTGCGAAGCAAGAAGTGTTTGACGATCAATCGCTTTCCGATGCGAGTATATCTGCGGGGTATAACCTTTTGAGTGATTCAGCATTTAATTATTTGCCATATGGCAAACCGTTCATCAGAAAAGATGTTGTAGTTCAGAGCCGACAAGACCCGACCCGAAAGTTATTTAGTAATGGAACGACGTTATATCCACTAGCTGTGTCGGGAGCTGTCGATACAGCGTTCTCTACCTTTACTTCAGGCCAGTTGGACAATCAAAGTATAGACCAAACATCAATCGCCCCTAAGACGGTTAATAGTAGCCTGATTGATGAATCTGGTAATGAGTATGTACTGACACGAGATGGCAAAAAAACCGTACCCGATCCTACATCTTTTGGAATATCTCCGGTACAACTGCCGTCTACAACAACTGCAAAACTGTCTGGTTCGGGCTCTTTATCGACGGTATCGCTGTTAAAATCATATGACGATGCTACCGTATTCGCTATCGTGGGCGGCGAGAAACGACCCCTTGTGGCAATGGAAGACTTGACGTCTATTACCGGCGATAGTCAACCATATATTGGATGGGTTACAAACGATTTGATCAACTCGATACCTACCGGAAATATTATTGTTGGTGCGGGTAGATTGGTAAAAACGCCCTCGGATGCTACGGTTTACATGACAGATGGCTACAATAATTTAGTACCTATGAGCAGCTTTGACCCATCAGAGGATCTAGGCATAAATATGTCAATTCGAACAATAAGTAATTCTATTCTTGCTAAATATACTGTGGATCCGAGCGTTCTGGGTTCTTATATAACCTGCGGAGCAACTAATTATGTTGGAATGGGTGATGTACTTTATCAGATGACGCTAAGCGGTATTACACCTCGAGTGTTGAGGGCGCAAACGTGTAATGTGCTAAGTAAGAGTGCGACGCCTCCAGCCTTTGTCCGCACGCCGGATGGTACAATATATCAGCTCAATCAAGGTACGCTATATCCAATTGGTAGTTGGACGAAGTACGCATCGTTAAGCTCTGGAGCCGGTAGTACGGTCAATATTACGCGTTCGACGGCCTCGTTTTTTCCTGTCGGATCGACACTGCAGTAGATAACAGCTAATCTATAGTCTTGAGAGTTATGCGATTTTGTAGATTGCTTCCGGTGATCTTCTCCTGAATAGATGAAACCATGTCCGGATCTACATAATAGGTAATTCTTGTGGTTGGATCACAGCTGTCCACAATAGGTGCAACGGAGAAATCTTTTGGTGCAACGGAAAATGAAGCACCTTTAACGGCATCATAACATTCGCCATAAGGCTTGTTTGAGCTAAGCAATCTTGACGCAACCTCATTTAAGTTGGGATTATTTTTTGGGTAAAAAATTACAATGTCTTTTTTGTTGTAATTACTTTGTGAATAGTCGGTTGAGAGTATGTGAAAGATCTGCTCGTTAATTTGTGAAGTTGTTGCGCGGCCACCTTTAATGTAGGTGAACAGAAGCGGTTTTGTATAAACGAACTGCACGGCAAGCGAGGCTATGACAATTACAACTAAAAAGGTGAGTGATGGTGATGATCGAGATTGGACCCAATTAAGGAAAAATGCTATACCAACGATACAAAGCATAGACGCTGCAATCGAAAACGCATTGAGCGATTTGAAGTAGTAATAAAAGTTAGCTTGAGCTGAAAATAGTTGAAGTAAATATAATAATGCTGTAAAACCTAAAATAACAAGAATATAAACAAGAATAGGCTGTAGCTTGTCGGCCTTTGAACGCTGTAGGACGAAGATGACAAATACCACTAAACCAGCAATGATAAAATTATAAAAACTAGGAGGGTATGTTTGGATAGGACCGGGTAGTAATAGCCCCTTTATGAGAGATACGGATTGGTCGGTGCCTTTAGAACTGACGATTTGTACAAGTATAGGTGCTAGTGCTAAGACGAGTACGAATAGATATCGCGGAAGTTGGGTAGTTAAACCTTTGAGTGTTTTAATAGCTCCCCACTTATTTAGGATATCTAGTAAATAGATTATGGTTGCCCCTGCAAAGACAGGGAATAATAGTAGCCATGACAAAGCTGACCCCATGCAAAGGAGTGCGGGCAGGATGAGCGAGTTAAGTAGTAAGCTGCTTTCTTTCTTTTTTAAGAATGATATTTGCACAAGAGAAAGCACGAACAAGGGGACAATTATGAGTTGCGGTATAAAACTATAGAAACCATCAAGATACGGATCTACTAAAAACCAACCAGTAAATAATAACGAGGCTATCCCTACCCACGCGTATATATTGGGAGACAGTTTATCTTTAGTAAATATGCTGTAAAGGCTAAAGATAGATCTTGTGAAAATAAAAATTAGAAACAGAAACCAAAAGGTTTTTGATATGGCATATGCCACAAGAGACTCCGCACCAGTCTGTATGGATGGAGAGAAAGATTTAATAATTACGGCATTGGCAGAATGCCAGCCAGCTGGGTAGAATGAAACGCCTTTAGACGTTGTGTGTCCATCAGCGCTACTATGTAAAATAACTCCTCTATTAAACTGAAGTCGATCATTTAGCATTCCTAAGTGGTTTGGATCATCTATAACGCGGTTGATTAGGACTATGATCGTACTGGGTTCTTTGCCGCCAGAATAATGAATAGGGAGTAGAACGAATCCAATAAACGCCAATAGGCAAACTCCTAGCGAGATTGTGTCTTTAAGGCTGAGTGAGAAACTGATTTTTTTGTCGACGGTCTGGTTATGGATCGTTGGTTTTATTAAAAAATATAAAATGAGCAATACGACTGTTGTTAATGGGCCGCAAAGTGTAAGGGGAAAGTTACTTGAAAAAATCCACGATATTAAAATGACAGCCTGAAGTACGAGGACATAAAAGAAAATGGAAGTGGCAAAAATAAAGAACTTACTGTCAAATACCGCTCGGTGTAGAATTAGGGCAAGTAACCTATAGGAAACAGCAATGGATACGATAAGTGCAACTATAGGCAGATAAAAACCAAGTAGAACAACACCTAAAAGCGCTCCGCCTACTATCAAATTATTCTTAATGTTATCTTGAAATTGAGTGATGAAGACTCTCATGTTTATCCGCCTTATTCTCTAGTAACTCACAGGATACTCTATGGATTATACCGAAAGAGAGCGGTAATGACAAAAGAAGTGTCGTCAGTATGGTACATGGTATATACTACATATAGTTTATGGACGCAAAGCAAATGATACGTCGTATTAGATCCGCTCTGTCTCGCTGGATCATTAAACCTGAGAAGGTATATCTTATTATTGCACTAGTAGGTGTCATTGGATTTGCGCTTATTACACCTCCATTTCAAGGGCCTGACGAAGAAGCTCACTATGTTAGAACTCAATATATTGCGCATGGTTACCTTATACCGCTAGATGTTAACGGCACTTCGGCTGCTTTGCCAGATTCTATTATGGTGGTGGCCAAAAAAACGTTTTATCGCGATGATCTACGTGGTAAAACAGCGGATAAATACGAAATCGATCGAACGAAAGATGCACTAAAAGAGCCTCTTGATAACGGTAAGACATATCAGCCCGTGATGGTCTCTTATAGTCCCCTCCCATATCTTCCTGCGGCCATCGGGGTCTTCTTTGCTAATTTACTAAATGCCAATCCTCTCGTTTCTTTATATATCGCACGATTATTACTAGCTATTACGTCTGTTGTCATCACCTTTTATGCGATTAAACTGATACCGCATAAAAAATACTTACTGGTCGCGATTGGTCTTACCCCTATGCTGCTGTTTCAGCAGGCAGTCGTTACGGCTGATGGGGTGTCTTATGCGCTGCTTGTCCTGTTTATTGCGTATATATTGTACCTTCGGCAGGCAGGGACCTTAGTCAGAAATCAATGGTTTATCCTATCTATAATGTCAGTGGGTATTGTACTGGCTAAACCTCTTGTATTTTTGTTTTTGCCGTGTATTTTACTGCTTGCAAGAAAACCAGATATCAAAAAGGTTATAGCGATATTTGCTCTTTGCGCGGTAGTGCTAGCTGGCTGGCTGATGATGACGAACCCAAAAGTGGATGTTACAACGGTCTCTAGTCTTCCAAATGGCGCAAATAGCCATCAGCAGCTCGATATGCTACTGTCACATCCAACTCGAATCTTTAGAGTAGGATGGAACACATACATGACATCTTATGGTGATGATCAAGAAAGGGGCGTGATTGGGATTTTTGGTGCAGCGGATGTCTACTACCCCTTATGGATGGCTGCTGGCTATATTATTGTGCTTGGTGTGCTATGCGCAACTGATATTGAAGACAAAAAGATAAAAGCCACACCGGGTATATGGAAGCTCCTTGTTGCCGTACTATGTGTAGGGTATTTTATTGCAACAAACCTCGCACTCTATTTGGGATATACTCCTGTCAATTTTGATATTGTATATGGAGTACAGGGAAGATATTTCTTGCCAATTCTTATTGTTGCGCTAATAGCACTGGGTTCGCGCGGTGTTCGCATTCGGTCATCTGATGCTACTCAGCTTCGTCAGTGGGTTGTCATATGGATGGCTATATTGGTGTTCTTGGCCCTATTTATAACCTATCAGCGATATTATCTCTATACTCCATGACAGCTTCAATAAAAAAAGACTATACATGGAACACTATTGGCGTACTGGCACAAAATGCTATATCACCACTACTGTTAATCATCGTAACACGACTAAACGGCGTCGCTGATTCTGGGATGTTTTCTTTTGCATTTGCGGTAGCTATCATTTTTTGGGTAATAAGTATGTGGGGCGGTCGTACATACCAGGTGTCTGATGTAAATAAAGAATTTTCACATCGAAGTTATATCATGGTGCGGCTAGTTCTCACGATAGCGGCTGTTGTTGGCGCGGTTTTATTTTCAGTAGTTAATCATTACGACCAAACGAAAACGAGTCTTATCCTTGCACTTGTACTATTTAAAACGGTCGAATCAGTAGCGGATGCAATCCATGGAGTTCTACAAATCAATGATCGGCTCTATGTTGTTGGTAGGTCACTTACTTATAAAGCAATTGCTGGTTTTGTGGCCTTTGTTGTTATCGATTTTCTTACGCATAACATTTTACTTGGAGCTTTAGGAATAGTGGCAGTGAACGTGGTTATCGTATTATTTTATGATCTCTCAAAGGCAAAGCGACTAGAGACCATTGATATTCCATTTTCTCAAATGGGATCGGTGATCAGAAGTGCCATCATCATCATGCGCCGCACATGGCCTGTTTTTATTGTGATATTTCTGTCTATGTTTTCGCTCAATATTCCGCGATACTTTATTGATTTGTACCATGGAGAAGAGATAGGCTATTTTGGTATCTTGGCAATGCCGATCACACTTATTGGTATGGTTATGGTCTTTATTCTCCAGCCACAGGTTGTATATTTGTCTAAAGCTTACGAACAGAAAGAGTACGTTCGGTTTAGAAAGACTGTTAAAAAACTTATGTATATAACTGTATTGATAGGACTCGTTATTCTTGTTGGAGCGTACGTATTCGGCGTTCCAGCTCTGAGTTTGTTCTTTGGTGTTAATTTCTCCCCCTATTTGGAGGCTCTCATGATTATTGTTGTGGGCGGCATTTTAAATGCAATTGTTTCGATATTTATAAATATCTTTACTATTATTAGAAAATTTAAACAGCAGTTTTACATACTACTTTTAACAAATATTACACTTGGTATCTTATCGGCAGTACTTGTACGATCGTATGGACTTACCGGCGGTGTATTGTTATTTACAGGAACGAATGTTGTGCAATTGATATTGATGATCCTCTCTTATGAAATGATCTTTCGTAAACGTATAAAAAACACACCAATAGCCTAATCTGCTATAATCACAATATGAACAAGCGGAGCGGTGAACGAATATTTATTACAGGCAGTAATGGACAACTTGGAAAAGCTTTAAGAGAGAAGTATCCAGATGCTACGGCAGCTAGCCGAGAAGATTTAGACATTTCGGATGAAGAACAAGTGTTAGGAGTCGACTGGTCGCAGTACGACACGATCATTAACGCTGCGGCGTATGTTAATGCCGACAACGCTGAAACAGAAGAAGGGCGTGAGCTTACGTGGAAGGCAAACGCTATTGGTCCGCGCCATCTAGCAAAGGCCGCTTTAAAACACGGACTCCATCTTATACACTTCTCATCTGAATATGTTTTTGATGGAGCTAAACAAGATCATAAAGAAGACGAACCATTTACACCGCTTTCTGTCTACGGACAAGCAAAAGCGGCTGGGGATTTGGCTGTAAGTTTAGTTCCAAACCATCATATTTTTCGCACCTCGTGGGTTGTAGGCGACGGCCATAATTTTGTACGCACTATGAAGCGTCTCGCGGATATGCGCGTTGATCCGCGGGTTGTGAATGACCAGTATGGTCGCTTAACATTTGTTTCGGAGCTTGTAAGGGCGACGGACCATGTTCTATCTAATGATGTTCCAAGCGGCACGTACAACCTATCAAATAGCGGTGATATAAAATCTTGGGCAGAAATAGCGGCCGATACGTTTAAGCATGCCGGTCACGATCCAAAACGCGTAAAACACATATCTACGGACGAATATAAAGCTGATAAAGACCCATTTGCTCCCCGACCTCAATTTAGTGATATGGATCTTTCTAAGATACAAGCGACTGGTTTTGAAAGCCAAGACTATGCGCCGCTGCTTGAAACATACATACAAAACTTGGGTATCGCTGAGTAGTATGACGCGTAAGAAAATCCTAAACGTCCTCTATCAGAGTAACGATGCTTATGCGATGGTGAGCGGAATCTCTATTGTTTCGCTTTTAGAAAACAATAAACATCTAGATGAGGTTAATGTTTTTTACTGTGACTACGAGATAAGCAAAGTAAACCGTAATAAACTAGCAAAACTCGTGAGCGCGTATAAAAATGCAACCCTAGAGTTTATTGATTCCAAGCCATACCACGATACATTTAAAGAGCTTAATGTTAAACCATGGCATGGATTTTATATTACGTGGTTAAAGCTTTTGGCGTTTGGTGATGTTAGGCTAAAAACCGACCGCATATTGTTTATTAACGGACACACTATCATAAATGGCGCACTGGATGAGCTTATTGAGCTTGATTTTGAAGATAATATTATGGCTCTTAGTTACGATTGTCTACTGAATGACCATAAAAAAACCATTGGTCTGCAAGAGAATGACGGTTACTATAACTGCGGTATCATGCTAATTAACCAGAAGAAATGGCTTAAGGACTCGATTGATGCCAAGATTAAACAGCACCTACAAGAGAAGAGCGACTATGTTATTGCCGATCAAGATCTTTGCAACACCATGTTTAAAGGCAAAATTAAACTGCTTGGCGTTACTTATAATTTTTCAAGTGCGTACTATGCCTATGATTTAAAAAGGCTACTAAAAATCAATAACCTTGAACCTTCTTATTTTTATAGCTACGAGCAGATTATGGAAGAGTACTATAGTCCTAAAATGGTTCATTCCCTGTTTGGTATTAAAGGCAAGCCATGGGAGGAAGGCAATGACCATCCGCAGCGATATTTATGGAATAAATATCTTAAGCTAACTCCATGGAAAAATGCCAAGCGTCCTGAGGCAGTCGTTACGACTAACTGGCGCCTCTACAATTTGTTACCGAATGTGCTGTTTATGCAGCTTTATAAGATAGCAGTCGCAAAGAAGTTTGCTAAATAATACTAGTTTAGTGCTCGATGGAGCCGTGAAGTGACGCGCCAAGCAGCTGCGCGAGCGGCTTTGTTCCAACCGAGTTTTTTGAACTCGCTGGCAAGATGATCGTAGACCTCGTCTTCTTCGTCAAATCGTACGCCACCTTTAGACTTTTCAACGCTAGATAGCGACTTGGCAAAACGACGATACTGAAAAGTGGTTGCTGTATCAAAATAGAGTCTGCCGCCGTCTTTAATAATGTCCATTTCTAACACGACATCCTCGGCGATTTTATAGCGATCATTAAAACCATATTTTTTAATGGTGGCTGTTTTCCAAAGTATAGAAGGGAAATAAAGCCAGTTACCATGACTTAACGAGGCCGCGAGTTTTTCTCCTTGATATATGCCCGATTTTTTAGGTTGAAGAAAGCGCTTAATTCTATCGCCAAGAGGCAGATAGACAGTACCGTCGCCATCCATCACATCGACAGAAGGTTGATAAAAATCGGCTTCACCAATATTTTTAAGCGCTGTCTCTAGATAGTTTGGCAGCATAATATCGTCACATCCCAACAGGATGCAGTAGGGTGCTTTAGCCTTTTTAACAGCGTAGTTGAAATTTTTGGTAATGCCAATGTTTTTAGGATGGCGGTAGTAGGTAATGCGCTTGTCCTTTAGGTTGGCAAAATACTTGGCGGGTTCATCTGATGGGTAGCAATCGTCAAGAACAAACAGATGCCAATCTTTTTCTGTCTGAGCTACCACGGATTCCACCGCTTTTTTAAGTAGTTCAACATCACCCCAAAAGGTAAGAAGAATATCAGCTTTTGCCATTTGATAACCTTATGGAAATCTCTTGGTGAAGATCACGGATAAGGCGCTCACTGCGTTCGATTTTGCGCCGATGATCGTTGATGATGTAAATAAGATAGAGGATTGCTGTTGTCTGGACGATGTCGAACAAACTTAGTTCGCGCGAATCAAGAAGAGTGTGCCCTGACCATAAGTTGTAGGCGGGAAAAGATCCGATAAGAACGATTAGGATAGCTATCCACCAAATAATTTGAAAACGAAATCGCTTGGGTTCGACCCTTTTCATCTTATATTGGGTAATGATATTAACGAGGGCAAGAATGATAATAGGAAGGTTAAGTAGGACTAAAATGATATATCTCATTCAAAAATCTCGGTTATTCGGCGTCTAATAAGTGCCTTTAGAATATTTATGCCGTTCCAGTTATTCTGGCCACTTACGCGGTGTACAGAGGTTGAGTAGTCTGTATAAATAGCTTTAATAGGATACTCGCCCATATTGAGGCCAATTTGTTTGGCGCGCCAGAGCATCTCGGAACAGAACTCGTAGCCGCTGGTTTTCCAGCGAAGTTTTTCAAGCGCTCGCCTAGAAAAAATGCGAAGACCGGACTGCGAATCGGTAGAATTGACGCCGAAAAGTAGATAGGTAATGAAGCTGAGGCCTTTATTACCCAGAACTTTTACGCGTGACATACCTTTTTTATCTATAAGACGACTGCCAATGAGCAGGTCGGCATCTTGCTTAATGAGCTCGTCAATGCCGCGGAATGCATCCTTAACGTCATGCTGGCCGTCCGCATCCATAGTAACGGCAATATCAAAACCGTTCTGTTCGGCATAACTTAGGCCGGTTGCGACCGCGCCACCTTGGCCGGTATTAAGAACATGGTCAATCACTTTAGCGCCATGTTTTTTTGCAATACTACTTGTATTGTCTTTTGATCCATCGTTAACAACAACAACTTCGCCGGTATAGAGTGAGGAACCGAGAGTTTTCATTGCCTCTGTGACAAGCTGCCCAATTACTTCACCTTCGTTCCATGCGGGTAGGATTATGCACACTCGTACTGGCGATTTTTTCTTCATTGTGTTTTATTATATCAAAAAAGCAGATATATGAGGATCTACTTAAGGAGACTGGCAAGATATTCGCCATAGCCAGATTTTTTGAGAGCATCAGCGTGTTCTAGGAGTTGTTCGTTAGAGATATATCCCTCTCGGAATGCAACCTCTTCTGGGCTGCCGATAATCATGCCTGTACGGCGTTGAATGGCGCGAATGTAGTCTGCTGCATCGGTCATAGAGTCGATAGTGCCTGTATCAAGCCACGCATCGCCACGATCCAATGTTTTAACGGTTAATTTACCACGTTTCAGGTACTCTTCGTTAACAGAAGTAATTTCAAGTTCACCGCGATCACTTGGTTTTACGTCTTTAGCAATTTCAATGACGTCGTTATCGTAAAAGTAGAGGCCAACAACGGCAAAATCTGACTTTGGCTCTTTTGGTTTCTCCTCGATAGAAATTGCCACATTATCGTCATTGAATTCTACGACACCATAGCGCTCTGGGTCTGATACACGATAGGCAAATACGGTGCCGCCGTCTGGATTCACGCAGCCCTTAAGCGACTGGCCGAGGTCTGAGCCATGGAAAATATTATCGCCAAGAACAAGCGCAACCTTGTCGTTGCCAATAAATTCCTCACCGATAATAAAGGCTTGAGCGAGGCCATCGGGGGTTGGTTGTACGGCATATTGAAGCTGGAGACCCCATTGTGATCCATTGCCAAGAAGCCGTTGAAATTGCGACTGGTCTTCGGGTGTAGTGATGATAAGAATATCACGAATACCGGCAAGCATGAGTGTGGTAAGCGGATAATATACCATCGGCTTGTCGTAAATCGGCATGAGCTGTTTAGAAATACCTTTTGTAATGGGCCACAAACGTGAGCCTGACCCACCGGCTAAAATAATACCCTTCATAAAATCTCCTCGCAAAAGATTATTGTTGATCTAAGTAGTGATGCAGTGCCTCTGTCCAATCCCTTGGAGTGAAACCTGTAGTCTTTATTTTAGCAAGATTAAGAGTACTTTGTAAGGGACGAGGTGCGATACCTTCCTTGCCTTCGTAGTATTTTGCTGTTGTAACAGAAGTGATATCTGTTGTGTTTTTACCAACGATTTCAAAAACATGTTTGGCAATTTCTGCCCAGCTTACAGACTCACCTTCGTTAGATACGTTGTAGGTACCGTATGGAGATTTCGAAGTAATAAGATGCACGATAGCCCGAGCAAGATCGTCGGCAAACGTAAGGCGGCCTATCTGATCGTCTACGACGCTAGGCTTAATATCGCGCTCCGCGAGGGATTTCATGGTAAGTACAAAGTTATTACCTTCGCCAACGACCCAACTAGTACGAACAAGGTAGTGCTTTGGTACGGTTTTTGTAATAAGTTCGCCGGCCGCCTTGCTTTGCGCATAGACGCCGAGCGGGCTAAGCTGTTCATCTTCGTCGTGTATGGCGACTGTGCCGTCAAAAACGTAGTCAGATGAAACGTTCACAAATGTAATACCGTACTCGGTAGCGACTTTCGCGAGTTGTTCCACGCCAACGCCGTTAACTTGCCAGGCTGCTTTTTTGCCTTCGGGCGTTTCTGCAGTATCGACAGCCGTGTACGCAGCGGCATTGATGATGGTGCTGTAATTGCGCCAGTGACGGGCGCCTTGTAGGTCTGAGGTGATATCTAGCTCATCACGATCAGCAAACTCGGCATGTGGAAAGACCTTTTGGAGTGCTTTACCAAGCTGACCATTACTACCAGTGATAAGAATTTTCTTAGCAGGTATAGGCGTAATATCCTTAAACATCGGGTGGTTTTTATCTTTTTCGGATAGTTCGCATTGATCAAGCGGAATTGGCCATGTAATGCCAAGCTCAGGATCCGCAGCGTTGATGTAGGTATAGCTTGCATCTGGGTACCAGTGGTCGTTTACAAGGTAGGAATAAACAGTGTTGTCCTCTAGTGTGAGGTAGGAGTTTGCAACACCTGCGGGTACAAAGATCGCTTTACTTGCATCAATCTCTGTAGTGAAGGTTGTGCCATAAGTGGGGCTATCTTCGCGAATATCAACCCACGCACCAAAAAAACTACCATTACCAACTGAAATAAACTTATCCCATGGCTCGGCATGGATACCACGCAAAACACCCTTTTTGTTGTTGAACGAAAAGTTATTTTGAACAGGACCAAAATCGGGCAGACCGAGAGTGGTCATCTTTTGACGTTGCCAGTTTTCCTTAAACCAACCACGATTATCACCAAAAATAGCTAAATCAAAGATTATAAGCCCGGGAATGGGGGTATCGATTTTTTTAAGTTCTTTACTAAATTCAAGGGGAGCTTTTTCAGACATATTTCTATTATACCAATCTATTGCCTATCTAAATATGTAAATGCTAAAAGAAGTGCGGCAATACTTTCGGTGTTAGCGATCTCTTCACTAAAGATCATTTTTTTAATGGTGGTGATAGGGAATTTGCGTATGGCTGCGATGTCCTCTTCTTCATCGATATGATTGGTGTTTGCTGTAAGCTGCCGTGCAAGACAGATTGATGTTTTGAACGTCGTCATACCAGCCGCAGTACGAGCACGGGAAAGAGTTATAATTTCACCAGCGTCTAATCCAGCTTCTTCAAGTAATTCTCGTTTTGCAGCCACCTCAGGTGGTTCGCCATCCGTTCTACCTGCAACGCACTGCCAGGCTAGTTCGCGGGTTGTGTAATGTTCTTGCTGAACGATATACACGTTGCCTTCATCATCAACGGGCACCACAAAAACGGCATCGCTTTTAGATTCGACGACGCCGTATAGACCGTCTTGCCCATTAGGACGGATGATTTGATCTTCGCGGACTTTTAACCAGGGATTCTCGTAAACAATTTTGGAACTTTTTGTTTGCCAGGATCCCATAGGGTTATTGGCCTTTTTCTGCGTAAGCAGCTTCTACTTTGGCTTTTTCGTTCTTCCACCACTCATCATTTCCGGTATACCACTCGATAGTTGCTTTTAAGCCTTCCCGCATATCGGTATATTGGGGCGTCCAGCCAAGTTCGTCGCGTAGCTTGTTGGCATCGATTGCATAGCGGAGGTCGTGACCTGGGCGGTCGTTAACGTGCTCGTAATCGTTTTTGTCCCTGCCCATGAGTTCGAGAATGGTTTCGATAATATATTTGTTGTTCTCTTCACCATTCGCGCCAATAAGGTACGTTTCGCCGCTCTGGCCTTTATCGATAATGGTATGTACGGCGCTATTGTGGTCGTCCACATGAATCCAGTCGCGAACATTAAGGCCATCGCCGTATAGTTTTGGCTTGATGTCGCTCAAAATATTAGTAATTTGGCGTGGAATAAACTTTTCGATGTGCTGGTATGGGCCATAGTTGTTTGAACAGTTGGAGATAGTGGCATGAATACCGAATGAGCGTACCCAGGCGCGGACCAAAAGGTCGGAGCCGGCCTTGGTTGAAGAGTATGGGCTGCTTGGGTTGTATGGTGTTTTAGGCGTGAACTTGTTTGGATCGTCGAGTTCCAAATCACCATAAACCTCATCGGTACTAATATGGTGGAGGCGTTTGCCGTGTTTGCGTACGGCTTCAAGAATAGTGGCGGTGCCAACCAGGTTGGTTTGAATAAATGGCCATGGGTCACGAAGCGAATTGTCGTTGTGTGACTCGGCGGCAAAGTGCACGACAATGTCGGTTTCACCGATAAGCTTGTCCATTAGTTCTTTGTCACAGATGTCGCCCGTGACAAAATCAATCTGATTGAGAATAGCCTTAAGGCTGTCGGGATTACCCGCATAAGTAAGTTTATCTACTACTGTTACTTGATATTCAGGGCGGTTCTTGAGTGTGTGATGCACAAAGTTTGCCCCAATAAACCCTGCGCCACCTGTTACGAGAAGTTTTTTCTTATCCATGTCTGTAGTATATAACGAGTTGCTTATAAAAAGCTGTTGTATTATTCAGAGGCAAATAGTTAGTTATTTTTTACAACAACGCTATTTTCGTGAATCATATCTCGCAGTTTAAGGAACGCAGCACGCGGTGTGGGTAGAAAAATATCATTCGGGTCGATCAAATCAACCGATGCAAACTCTGCTTTTGCGACGTCATCTTCTGGTGCTATAACAGGATTGCCCTTTGTGCGAGCGACAAAAATGGTAGTGTGGACATCGAGCATTTCGCCTTGATACTCGTAACGATCAAGACCATTTAAAAGAAATTCGGGCGTCGTGTAGTCGGTTGGTTTTAGGCCAAGCTCTTCTTCCATTTCACGAACGGCACAATCTGTAGCTGTCTCGGCGCCGTCGCAAAATCCGCCGGGTGAATCGAGCGCGCCTTTACCAGGTTCTTGCGCGCGCGTAGCTACTAGAACCTCGTTCTTATCATTAAGTAGCCAAATGCCAGCAGCAGGCGAGGCGTTAGCAAAAAGTGTGTGGCCGTTTTTGCATGTATATACGTGGTCTTTTACGTGAGTGAGGGGTGTGCCGCAGCGACGACAAAAGTTCATTTCCATAGTGTCTATTGTAGCCTTCTCCACTAGAATATGGTGTTGTAAAAATAAAGAACAGAGGTAGGCTGGCGTAGCGTAAGAATGGACTGGTATAATCTAAAAGACGTAACTCGTAAAAGAGAGGGATATATGTCGCTACAGTCTGAACTTGATGAATTAGGGAAAAGAATCGCCAGTTTTCATAAACCACAACCTATTACCAACGAGGAGTGGCAAGCGTTTGCGGATAAAACTGTTGTAGTACTAATGGCCGGTGGTGAAAGTAGCCGTTTTAGTGCTGTACTGGATGGTACCGAGGCTCATAAAACAGCGTTTGAACTTCCGAACGGCGACACCATGATAGAAATGACGCTTCGTATGTATCGAGACGCCGGTATTAAGAAGTTTGTCGCGGCCGTTTCACATAACGCTCGGAGTATTGAAGCACGAATAGGAGATGGTTCGTCATTTGGCGTAGAGATCACCTATAGCCATGATCCTGAGCATCCAGTAGGAAAGGGCGGTGCTGTTCGACACGCTCTAGAAAATGGATCAATTCCCGAGGATCATAACCTTATTGTCGTTAACCCGGACGATGTTGTCCTTAACTTCCCTGGTTCGTTCCCGCGCTATATGTGTGAAGCGCATATAGAGGGCTTAAAGCAAGGGAAGCTGGCAACGGCAGTACTTGGTACGGGTCAGGCATCTCCGGCAACGGGGATGATGGTGAAAGATAATGCTGTCATAGATACGCAGATGTATCCATTTATTCCTATACCCGCCCACGCCGGTATGACAGTATTTTCGCCTGAGGTCTTTCCACGATTTAGAGAGCTATTTAGCCTAGAGGAAAAAACGGACTTTGAAAGTGTGCTCTTTCCTCTCCTCGCGAATGAAAATACACTTTGGTCTGCAGGGCTTACGGAGGGTCTATGGATTGCGGTCAATGACCTTAAAAGCTACAAGTTGTTTATTAAGACGCTAGAAGAAGGTGGTCATATTTAGAGTTCGAACAGCTACGTACATGCCGGTGCATTAGACTTTTTATAAGGGGGACATATGTGCGGAATAGTCGGTTATATCGGAAAACGTGAAGCGCAGGACATGCTAACGAGTGGATTGAGGCGGCTGGAATATCGGGGATATGACTCTGCCGGCATTGTAACGCTCGATACTAAAAAGCATGCCACACTTTTACGTGCTAAGGGTAAAGTAAGTGAGCTTGGCAAGTTAGTAGCGGCTCACGAAGCAAAGGACGCTATTGGTATTGGTCACACTCGTTGGGCAACACATGGCGAACCGTCCGAGATAAATGCGCATCCGCATAAGGCTGGCGATATTTACCTGGTCCATAACGGTATTATTGAAAACTATAAAGATTTGCGGGCTGAGTTAAATAAGCACACATTTGCAAGCCAAACGGATAGCGAGGTGCTGACGGCTTTAATTGATTCTCTTTATGGTAAAGATACAAAACTAGAAGACGCCGTGGCGCAGGCGTTAAAACTTGTAGCAGGGACGTATGGCATTGCCGTTTTGTCTGTTCGCGAGCCGGAAAAAATCGTCGTTGCGAGGGCGGGAAGCCCCTTAATTATTGGTATAGGCAAGGAAGAGATATTTATCGCAAGTGATGCCTCTGCGCTAGTTGGCCACACGTCACAGGCGATTTATCTTAACGATGGCGAAATGGCAGTCTGCACTAAAGACGGTGTAGAGCTGCAAGATTTAGATGCCGTTCACATTTCGCCAAAAGTTGAGACGATTGAGGTGGACATACAGGCGATTCAAAAGCAGGGGTATGATCATTTTTTGCTTAAAGAAATTATGGAGCAGCCCACTACTCTGCGCTCAACTTTAAACGGGCGGGTAATTCCGGACGAAAAGCGGGTTCAGCTCGGTGGTCTTAATATGACGACTGAAGAGTTGCGAATGGTCGAGCATGTGGTGATTATAGGTTGCGGCACGGCGTATTATGCTGGCCTTTTGGCGTCGTATTATATTGAACAACTGTTAGACGACGTTATGGTAGAGGTTGCCGTGGCATCGGAGCTTCGCTATAGATCGTTTCATCTACCTAAAAATAGTGTCGCGCTTGTTGTGTCGCAGTCGGGTGAGACGGCTGATACACTTGCCTGCCTCCGTGAAATTAAACGTCGCGGCGTGAAAACGCTTGGCATTGTTAACGCCGTAGGCTCTACAATTGCCCGCGAAGTTGACGGTGGTGTATATGTACATGCCGGTCCGGAGATCTCAGTGGCCAGTACTAAGGCCTTTACGTCGCAGGTAGCTGCCATGACTATGTTTGCCTTGCAAGTGGCGCAGGCGCAAGGTGTCGGCCTGCAGACAACCAGCAAATACATTGAAGAACTGGCTATGTTGCCAAATGAAATCGAATCGGTGTTAAAAACTCATAAAGATGAGATTGCTAAGATCGCTAAGAAGTATGCAAAATACGAACATGCCCTTTATCTTGGTCGTGATACGCTCTTTCCGGTGGCGCTTGAAGGCGCGTTAAAACTAAAAGAGATATCGTACATACAAGCTGAGGGTTACGCGGCGGGCGAATTAAAACACGGTCCAATCGCGCTGATTGACGATAGGTTTTTTGAAGTTGTGTTACTTGCCGAGGGTTGGTTGTTTGACAAGTCAGTCAGCGGACTTGCTGAAATTAACGCCCGCGGCGGTCATGTTGTGGCTATCACTAATAGCAAAAAGCCGCTAGATGCTGACGTAACTATACAAGTCAAAACCCAGCTCGATGTCCTAGCTCCCATTGCCATGAATGTCGTTCAGCAGCTCTTTGCCTATTATATTGCGGTGTCTCGTGGAAACGATGTTGACCAGCCGCGAAATCTTGCCAAAAGTGTGACTGTAGAATAGCTTGTTTTTGCCAGCAAAAACCCCTACAATCACAGCATAAAGCAAGGGGATTCCATGGCAAAAAATAAAGACGAAGAAATAGCAGAAGAGGCAGAAAAAGAAACGCCAATAGAAGTTGAGCATGAACAGGAGCCTTCGACAGAACTTGATTCAGAATCATCTAAGTCTAATGAAGAAGAAACTTCACATGCAAGCGAACATTTGCATGTAGGCAAGCAGAACTGGTTTAAAAGACTGTGGTCTACAAAAAAGGGTAAGGCATTCGTTATTTTTCTAGCGCTGCTTGTCATTGCCGGAGTGCTTTGTGCTGTCCCGACTACCCGCTACGGTATTTTAGGTAATTTTGTAAAAAAGAGCGTACATGTGGTGGTTACCGATGCCGAAACGAAGAAACCTGTTAGCCAGGCAGATATCTCGATTGCCGGAAAAACCGCAAAAACATCTGCAACAGGTGAAGCCGATGTTGCGAATGTTCCGGTGGGACAATACACGCTGAAGGTAGCTAAAAATTACTATAAAGATACCGAGCAGTCGTATACGGTTCCTATTTTAAGTGCGCCAAAATCGCTTGCTATTAGCTCTACGGCAACGGGGCGCCAAGTATCTATAAAAGTTACCAATGTTATTACAAAGGCAGCGCTTGCCAAGGCAAATATTACAGTTGGCAATACGTCTGCCTTAACAGATGATCAGGGTATGGTAAGCATCGTACTGCCGACAGACAAGTCAATACTAAGTGGAACAGTAAACCTAGATGGCTACAACCAAAGTTCAGTTGCCGTTACAGTGACGGACCAGCCAGATAAAAACAACTTCACTTTAACGCCAGCTGGCAGTGTGTACTATCTAAGTAATCAAACAGGCGTACTGAATGTTATGAAGTCAAATCTGGATGGCACAAATAGTGCAGTAGTTGTAAAAGCAACTGGCAATGAAGATTCGAACAATACCTCCCTTCTTGCATCGCGCGACTGGAAATATCTTGCCTTTCTTTCACACCGTACAAACGACCAGGCGGGTCAGCTCTATCTTGTAGATACGCAAACGGGCGCTGTTAAGGTTATTGATCAAGGTGATGTAAGCATGGGTCTTGTAGGATGGTCCGGGCACCACTTTATTTACAATGTGTACCGTAACAATGTTCAATATTGGCAAGCTAATCGACAAGCTTTGAAGAGCTACGATGCAGAAACTGGAACACTAACAACAATAGATCAGAACGCTTCGATAGGTGATCAATACAATAACCTCGTTGCTTCGATAAACACACCCTACATTGTAAATGACAAGGTTATCTACACAATTTCATGGTCTGCTAACGGCTCCTATTACTACAGTAACCAAGCTTCAGAAAATAAAATTGCGATTATGAGCGTAAATCCTGACGGTAGTAGCAAACAGCGTATAAAAGATTTTGATATGCAGCGTTATGGAGATATACAACCACGCTTACAGTTGCCGCAAACTCTTTACTATAAAGTTTCTATCGATGGTGGAGATGCTAAGTATTATTCGTATAATGGAACGGTTGCAGATTTGAATATATCTCAGGCGCAATTTTATAGCCAATCAAATACATATCTCTTATCCCCTGATGGCACTCATACATTCTGGTCGGACTACAGAGATGGCAAGAATACTCTGCTTGTAGGTGATAAAAATGCAAGTAACCCACAAACCATTGCCTCGCTATCTGACTATACTGCGTACGGATGGTTCAGCAATGACTACATCTTGCTATCTAAAGGTGGAAGCGAACTTTATATTGCATCAGCACACAGTCCATTGTCGGCTACAAACCAGCTGCTAAAAGTCACGAACTACTACAAGCCGGGCTATAACTATCCAGGTGGATACGGCTCTAGCTACGGAGCGATGTAGTTATTTGGTAGGTGGAATAGCGTCGTAAACAACCTTGCGGATTTTGGTAAGGAACATTCCCTTATCAAACCGCTTGGCCTTACGGCGCAACGTGCCGGGTAGAAAGTCAATCTGCTCGGCTTTTTTGATGGCGTCTACAATAGCATTAACCGATTGTTCGTAAAACAATACTCCGCTTTCGCCGTCTTGCACAATATCTAATGCGCCAGCCTTACCATAGGTTATAACGGGTGCGCCGGCGGCAAGTGCCTCTACCTGCACAATGCCAAAATCTTCCTCTGCTGCGTAAATCCAACCTTTGGCGTGGTTAAGTGCCTTCCCAAGCTCAGCGTCAGAGGCATCGCCAAAGCGATCGGTATAAAAAGATACGGTTGGTCCGGCAATCTTTGTAAGATCATCGTGGGCTGGTCCATTACCGAACACCTTTAGTGGCGCGCCAAGCTTGGTGCAAGCAGCAACCACTAAGTCGTATCGTTTATAGGGCAATTGGCGTCCCATGGTCATGTAATAGTTGCCACGTGTGCGTGCAGGTTCAAAACGATCTACATCAACAGGCGGGTGAATAACAGTCGATGGTTTACCGTAATATTTTTTAATGCGTTTTTGGGTTTCGGTAGAGTTTGCTATAAACACATCGACATTTTGCGCGGCTTCGTAATCGAGCTTGCGTTGATGAGGCACAAATAAGGGGATAAGCAGACGAACGAGTGGGTCCAGTTTGCCGTAGCCTGGGTGTTTACGATATTCATCGTAGTGACTCCAATAGTAGCGCGCTGGCGTGTGGCAGTACGATATAAGTACCTGGCCTGGGCGGGTCTTGCGAACCTGGTTGGCGTTAAGGTAGGAGCTCGTGATGATAATGTCGAACTCGCTTAAGTCGAGATCGCGAAACGCCTTTACTTGAAGAGTCGGGAAGAGCTTGTACATTTTGCGGATTTTTTTAGGGAACTTTTGCAGCCAAGTTGTTCGCACATCAAGCTTTTTAAATTCTGGCAGTACCTGATCTTCATCATAAATAGCCGTGTAAATTGGTGCATCTGGAAATGCCTGGTGAAGCTCGTACACAACACGCTCGGCGCCACCCATGACAGTCAAAAATTCACAAACAATGGCGATTTTTGGCTGTTTCATTTATTTTGCTCCGCGTTTACGAAAAACCACAGCGACGGTTTTAAAGAGGATTTTAATATCGAGCCAAAAGCTCCAGTTTTGTGCATAAAATAACTCAAGTTCAATACGCTCATCAAAGCTTAAGTTGCTGCGGCCTGATACTTGCCATAGGCCTGTTACGCCGGATTTTACACTATGCAGCAGGGCGGTGCGGGTAGGCGAGAAGTTAGTTTCTTGCGGCAAAATAGGGCGTGGGCCGACAAGGCTTAAATCGCCACGCAGTACGTTAAATAACTGTGGCAGTTCATCGAGCGATGAGGCGCGAAGGAACCGACCAAATTTAGTAATGCGGGGATCATTTTCAACCTTACGATTTTTTTCATATTCCTTTGCTAAGTCTTCTCGTCCCATTTCGCGGAATTCAACTGCAGCATCGCGACCACCGTATTTTGCACTCATACTTCGGAATTTAATAAGATCGACAGGCTCAGAGAACTTACTGAGGCGTTTACTTACGTAGAAAATTGGTCCTGGGTTAAAAATACTCTGTAGAATGATAAGAATAAGAAAAACGGGTGAGAGGATAAAGACAAGAAGAAATGACACGATAGCGTCAAACACCTGCTTGGCAATAGCACCCCAGCCGATAAGCGGCGTCTGACTAACAGAGATCATTGGGTATCCTAGAAAAACATCAACAGTATTTTTGCCAGCGTAAAATTCTGGCTCGCCAGGAATAAAACTGTAACTAATATGATTAATAAGGGCCGCACTTAAGATCTTTTGATTACGCTCGCTAGAATCCGACAAGTCCGTCTGGATAATAGTACTGATTCTCAGCTCTTTAATATGATCGAGAGCCTGCTCAGCGGAAGTGAAGTGGCGTACTTCAAGTCCCGGCGGTATCGCTTTTTTTGGGCCTGCAATGGCGACGATTTTATAACCGCTATGATAGGTGTCTGAAAGGTTGTCGGCAATATCACGAGTAGCTGGAGAATTACCGATAATTAGTACACGACTGGTGCCTCGGTTGCGATAAAACAGCCAACTTCGAACCACCCGCAAGAATTCACGCTCTAAAAGAACCATTACAAAAGAGATGCCAAATCCATACGCGGCAACGAGACGTGCAGGAAAGATATGCTTGCCGGTTACGTATTCCCAGCCAATGATAAGAAGAATGCCAATAAACGCGCCAATAGCAATCTTGCCCCATTCAACCAGGCGACGGTTATATACGTTTGCTTGGTAAAGGCCAAGCGAAGTGAAAACTAATATCCAGAACGGTGCAATAAATAGAAAACTAGTAAAGTACTCTATAGCGTAGATAGGGGCTACGAGGGGGCGGGGATCGTACTGCACACGTACAATATAGGCAAGGCCAAACGCTATAATAAGCACCAGAAAATCGGCGATCATAAGTATAAGGCTATAGAATTTAGTGTTTTTAGACGGCATCTATGGCTGTTATTATACCATTTTTCCGCTACACTAGAGTTAATGAAACCCACACGTCTTGAAAAAACGTATCTTGGACTACTGATGGTAATCTTTGGTGGCATTGTGCTGCACGCACCTTTAAGCGTTAGTCTTGGGGTGATATTCTCTCATTTTGAACTGTTTATAAAGTCATGGAAAGAGATCCTCATGGTTATAGCGGTTCCTCTTGCAGTAGTTGTTATCCATCGTCGACGTTTATGGAAAGAGCTATGGAGTGATTGGTTATCTCGACTCATTGCTGCGTTTGCCGCGCTCCACTTCATTCTGATTGCCATTTTCTACCAAGGTGCAGCTGCGACAGCGGCAGGTCTTGCCATCGATCTGCGCTATTTGCTCTTCTTTTGCTTGGTCTATGTTGCCATTCGGGCATATCCACAGTACCGAAAGCTGTTTGTACAAATTGGTATTGCCGGCGCATCCATAGTAGTAGGTTTTGCCGCTTTACAACTATTTCTGCCGGCAGATATCCTCTCTCATATCGGCTATGGCAAAAACACTATCGAACCATACCTTACAGTAGATAAAAATCCAAATTATATTCGTGAAAACAGCACACTACGCGGGCCAAACCCGTTAGGGGCGTATGGTGCTATGGTGTTGGCATTTGTGACGGCCGCATGGGTGCGAAAACGAGAAAGGTTTACATCTACTAAAATTCGGATTGGTGTGGTTGTTTTGGCAATATGTGCCGCTATTTCTGTGTGGGTGAGTTACTCGCGCAGTGCACTCATTGCGGCTATTATTATGGTCGCAATAGTTTTGTTTGTTTCGGTTATGCGCAAAGTACCACCAAAGGCTTGGGTGCTTACTTTTGCAATTGTTTTTGCTATAGCCGGTGGCGTATTCGCTGCTAAGGGAACATCTTTTGTCTCTAATGTTATTCTCCACGAAAACCCGAATGGTGGTAGTTCAATCAGCTCTAATGCAGGACACGCCAGCTCACTTGCAAACGGTGTCACGCAGTTGGTTCATCAGCCACTTGGTCAAGGTGTGGGCAGTACTGGTTCGGCGTCTCTCTTTAGTGGCAGTCCTGAAATTATTGAAAACCAATATTTATTTGTTGCACACGAAGCTGGTTGGTTCGGACTCGTACTATTTAGTAGTATCTCGGCTTTAGTACTTATAAAGTCTTGGCGACGTCGTGCGGATTGGCTGGCGCTTGGAGTGTTTGCAAGCGGTATCGGTATGCTGTTTATCGGGCTACTCCTACCTGTATGGGTAGATGACACGGTATCTATTATTTGGTGGGGATTAGCGGCAGTTGCAATAGGAGGAGAATATGCTCGAAAGTCGTCCAAGTAAAAAGCAGCAAGAGCTATTCGAGTATATTAGCGGCTTCATAAAGGGCAACGGCTACGGCCCTAGTTACCGCGAGATCATGCGAGCGCTCGACTATAAATCTGTCTCTACGGTTGCTGTGCACGTAGATGGTCTCATTGCCTGTGGTAAGCTTCGCAAAGAAGATAACTCTGCCCGTTCACTTGAAGTTGTCTCGGAAGGTATAGAGAAGTCGACTGACATCGAACACATTATGTGGCTAGAACGTGAGCTGAAGAAGCGTCTGGAAAAAGGCACTGAACGGGCAAAGCGCGAAGCGATAGTGCTACAAAATGCACTAAAAATATTACATCCTAGCGATGAGTCAAAAACCACACCACAGCTAAAATAATCAAGCTTATAGGAACGACAATGAGCGAAAACTTCTTAAGGAACTTTTTGTCACTTATTCTTTTGAGCATGTAATGTAGTGTTCGCTTAGCCCACATAAATTCCAATGACAACACGCTGAGTGAAGCAAGAAGAAGTAATATGCCAAGGTCGGAAACCGGTGAAAAAGTGACGACAAGCCCGACCACCCCCATAACAAGGGAGAGGATAGTAATACTAATCTGTGCAAAACGGGGGAGTCGCAGGTAACCTGTCTGGCGTGCTTCTAAAAAAGTAACTATTTTTTCCATATGTATCCTTATTGTACTGAACAAATCCTTAAAGTATCCCCAAAATGTTTTACAATGAGGCATTATTCAAAACCCCTTGACCAATCAGTTACGTAGAAGGTATAATAACCGTTGTATTCCGGCATAGCTCAGTGGTAGAGCGGATCGCTGTTAACGATTAGGTCGCTGGTTCGAGCCCAGCTGCCGGAGCCATAGAACTTATGCTTAAAGAGCTTCATCAAGAAGTTCTTTTTGTTTCCGAATTATATTGAGGATGGAATGGATGAGCCGGTATAATTTAATTGACTTATCTACAATATTATGCTAATGTTTTACGTAGAAAGTTAAAAAAATAAAGAACAAACACCAATGAAACGAGACTTCCTGCCTACAACCGAACAGCCAAATCATAATCCTGGCTCAGATCGAGTTCCCTCGCATGAGCTTGAGCGAGCGAAACTGCATTCTCTCGAAACAGAGGACGGCGTAGAGAGCAATCCAGAAGTGGTTAATATCATGCAATTATTACTCGAACGTGGCGCAACTGTCGAGCCTGGGACGCAGATTATTGAATCTCCTTTTGACGATGACATGTTGTATGACGTGACGCACTTCTACGGTGTTGAGACGGAACTGCCCCAAGGAACTGCACGTTACACAGTCCGAGCCTGGGAACGCACCTTTAGCGATGAGGATCGTGTTAGGATTATTGGCACTAGGGATAGACTTGGCCTTCCGTCAGATAGCCATGAGGAATTTCTACGAACCCAGGGTGCAAAGGGTATCTTGGTTGTATCTAGCCTGACGGATAAGGCTGATGGTAATCTGAGAAAAAGCGAGAGGACTCTTAGCTACGTTCAGCACGAGACTGGTGTTCCTGCAATTATTCATACGGAAAGTGGGGAATTTAATCCTAACATTCCAGAATCTTTAACAAATCTGCTAGTTACCCCCGAAAAGCTTTCCGGAGATCCAATAACACTTGAAGATGCTAGATTAGAGGGTGACATTACCCGTAAAGAGTTCAAGGGAGATCCCGAAGACACGTTCGTTAAGCGTGCTCTTGGAAAGATCGGCATTAGGCGAAGAAAGGCATAGTATGCAACACGAACATACATCCCCCCAACACAATACGCAAGAAAAATCTCCTACCTCAACTGAACTGCTCAATTCCCTGAGCGATCGCTTTAGGAGTGGCGAAACGCCACACTCTCTTGATGAGCTACAAGAGCTAGCCGACGTTGTTAATGCCGATGGCGAGGAGCAAGGTTTTTCAAAGGCCCGATCGTACATAGAAGCTGGTGGTGAACTTATTATGATCGCACGCAAGAAAGGTGATACGCCAAGCTGGTGGGAAGAACCTAAGGTAGACAAAACGTGTCGAATTTTATTTGACGATAAGATCGTAGATATAACAATACCTCCTGAATGGCAGCGCCGCACGCTTAAGTTCAGGTCCGACGACGCACCAGAGGACGCTATCTATGACGTCACTGACGTAGATGTGGATAACCTCCCTGAAGATATGAAGCTGCTGGTTGATAAATTTGGACCAAAGCTTACGCGAGTAGTAGCAATGGATGTTTCGTCGCCGTATGACGTGGAGCCAAACTCCATACCTGGTGTTGCGGTCGGCCTTGGTGATATTAGCAAGAGTATAGCCCGACAAGAAAAGGCTGAGTTTATTCACGCAGAAGATGAGGCATACCGTACTGAAGGTGAAGCTAATCTTGCTGCACAACGTGTTAAGAAGGGATTATTTATGAGCGCTAAAAAACTAGTCGCTTTGCAGGATCAGGCATATAAGGATTCAATTCAGGAGTCGAAGAAGCGTCGTTAGAGTTGCGAAGTATGTCCACTAGTGAGAGTCAGACCAAGCAGCTAGATTAGGTGACCAGGTTCCATGACCAGTCCCTCATTTGAGGCAATAAAAAACACTCATGCTAAGATGTTAATGCAAAGAAACAGTCCCGAACTGGTACCGTACGGTGGGCTTTTACAGAAAGAATATGGGCCGGTTTTACATAACGAAGAGTAGAGGACCTATGAATGATCGAACATACCAGTTGCATCATCGTCCTTGTAGCGCTTCAGTGAATCAGAAAAGATAATTTCATCAGGAGCGGACAATTTTGAGAGTCTTTCTGCTTTGGCCAGATATTGCCTAGCCTTTGGTTCGCTACCAAAGTAGCCAACGATCGCCTTCCAATGTTCGCCCCTTGGACTAGTAGCAGCCTTGATAATTGCAGTACAATCGAGGATAGACTCACCTCGGCTATCCTCTTCGACACCTTGACGTTTACCGCCGAGATATTTGCAGAAGGCTAGCCCCATACTTTCGACGGTTATCGTCTTTTCCAGCACTATTTCATGCACCCAGCTATCACCAAAGTCATAGGTATAGTACATTTTTTTGCGTTCCGGCGTTATCCATACTCCTAACTTCTCAGCACGCTCATCACAGTAGTAATTGTGTGGATATGGGAATTTTTGAGGCAACGGTGCGCCAGCATGCTCAATCTCCGAGCTGGGGTCAATATCTAATACTTCCAGTATGTACCTATCCTCGTTAATTTTTGAGGCTGTGGCAAAACCATGCAGGTGACAATCTTCCCACCCGAATAGATCCTGAATGATGCTATGCAAGTCCCAAAACGAGCAGTCGGCTCGAACGTGTATTCGCCGCCAGATAGGTGGGCGTGAATCGCGTAGAGAAATCTTAAGTTGCAGTAATTCTATGGGGTAACCGTTAGTTTGTGTGGTCATATATTAACTCCTTTGAATCTAAAGCTTGTTATATACCCGTTTACGCTGTTTGAATTGCCGATCTAAAAAGGGAATCTGCTTGTCGTGGTAGTCGATTAATACTTTTGGGCTATCACTGTGCATGAGCCGACCGACGTATTGGGTGGTTTTGGCCTCAAGGGCGAACGGGAAAGCGAAGATCAATGCCTGGATATTAGGTACATGCATACCTTCACCAATTATCTGGCCCGTAGCCAATAACACTTGATAATGTCCAGCCTCAATTTGCGCCAACTTAGATGTACGACTGGCTGCCGAGTCGTCACCAGTAAAGATCATCGTTTCGCATTGACCTTTGAGGTATAGCTCTAAAATCTTCAGGTGTTCTTTGCGCTCGCTGAGCACCAACACCTTACGCTTTAGGGCAACTTGTTTAAGCGCGTCTTTGATTACGAGCTCATTTCGCTTCGTGTCGTAGCTAATAACCTTGGCCACCAGATCAAAAGCATCAGTTTTCCAGTTAAAGGGGATAGCTAGGCCTGTTTCTCGAATGACAACGTCAAACTTCTTGCTAGTTGCGGGTTGATTGATATCCTTAAAGTCAGCCATATTCGCGATAATATCGCCAATATAAACATAGATAAGCTGCTCGTCATTGTGCTTTCTTTTAGGTGTAGCTGTTAAGCCATACAGAAATTCGGGGTTAAGGCTGGCGATAACATCCCTGAACGTTTTGGCAGGAATATGATGACACTCATCGACAATAATCGTGCCGAATTTGTCACGTAGCTCGCTCAGATCTTTACTGCGAGCAAAGCTTTGCAGCAGTCCAACAGTAATTTCCTTGCCAGCAGACTTTTTCGCACTCGAGTAACGACCGATTTGGGCCTTTGGAATATTTAGATATTGCTGGATCCGGTCCACCCACTGATCAAGGATCTGTTTACGATGGACAAGTACGAGTGATGGTTTTTTGTGTCGAGCAATTAATTCCATACCCATCATCGTCTTGCCGCTGCCTGGAGGCGCGACGATAACGCCTTGTTTTTCGATCATCGCAGCTGATACTATCTGTTCTTGTTGTTCGTTCAGCTTGATTTGACTTTTGAATTTGAGATTATCAAACTTTGGCGTGATAAAACTAATGCTGTACTCAATATTATTTTCATACAAAAACTTGAGCAACCTTGAGAGAAAACCGCGAGGCAATGACACCGTTTTATCAGACTCATCGATCAAACGGAAGTATTTTTGCACCTGATACAGTGATACACCAAACCGCTTTTTGGTGAGGTATTCACTGTTTAGGAAATTAAGTTCTTCTTTGAGGTAACCGACCAGTGCTCCGCTGAGCTGCGCTTTATTAAACGTGATATTTTGACCAACGGAAATCTTTAATCTTTTGTTTTTGATAGGTGCAGTCACATCATCAATCGTTGCGCCAATCGCTTTATCATAGGCTGCATCAAGCTCCTTGATTGAGTAGCGTTGGGCAGTTTTTAGGATTTCAAACTGGTCTTCGTAAGGAATGCCCGTGCTGGGATTAATGAACACCGTGTTGCCGCCGCGGGCTGATTCACCCTGAAAGGGTAACGCGATCAGATTACCAAATCCATCCTTAACAATGGCGTCCTGATTGGGGAATAGTCGATCAAAGCTGGCTTCTTTATCGAAGGCCGACAGCTTTAAGATTTTACGCACTACCTCGAGTCCGATAGCTCTGGCTTTGTGGCAGGGATAGGCATCTTCAAAGAAAACCCAGACGTGACCGCCATTACCCGACCTTGACCGTTCTATGTATGCCGACAAACCAAGCTTGGCTATCTCCACCCGATAATTCTGGCAGTCTTTGAGCCAATTCTCTTTATCAAAATCAGCTGCCAGAAAATATGAAGTGTTGTCTTGAAGAATGGGATAGATACCGACTGTAATCTGGCCGGTGAGATGTTTCAGGATAATTTCATCGGTTAATGGCGTGGGTTTCTTGTTTTTGAATGTTGCCATTCTGCCACCATTGGCTTTGTGAGCATTGAACTCATCCCAGTTAAGCGTATGCTCAGGAAAATACGCACCAGTTGTTGGGCTACGTTTCGCAAATACGTCGTCACGTCCCCTGAACAGTGATCGATAAAGTCTGATCTTATCGCTAGGCTGCATGGTTGCAACTTTCTGTAACGTGTACTTCTTCCAAATCCTCAGCCGTCAATATGCTTTCAAGCTGGATACCTGGAATTGCGACGTTGATTGCTTTGGTATTCATCAACGAATCCTCCATGTTATTTCAGGTATATCTTAGAGAATTTTTTGCCATCAATAATTTGCAGCACTGATCCATCACCAAACGGGGTACCGTCTGGCATTGTAGAGAACGTATCTATACACCACACTCCACTTTTAACCTCATAACAAGTATCGGTAGGAGTATGCCCAAAAACTTGAGGCGTATCCTTGTACGTAATACTGCCCCCGGGTCTTGCCCAAATAGGGCTCATGTCATTCCATAGGCCAGTCGCATCTTTTAGGCCAGACCACTCATTGGCTATGCCGGCGTGAGAATAGGTAACGCCATCAATTTCGATAATAACAGGCAGGGCAGCAAGCCACACTTTCAGATTTTTATTTTCTGGGGCATTGATTAAAACTTGTGTGATAGGATTGTAGCCTGATTGCAATGAAGGCGTATCTTTGACATATATGTAGTCGTGATTGCCTGTAACTAGCTCGACCTTGTCTTGGTTTTTAGTCTGCAGATCTTTTAAAGTTCTCCAGGTGTTTAGGGTATCTTGCGGACTAGCGCTAAAGTCATCTGCGTAATCACCGCAGAAAATAACCTTATCGTAATCGTTAATGACTTTAGCGACTTTCTCAATAATCCAGATCTTCGTGTGGATGTCGCCAATTGCCAGTATTTTCCCCATGCCTAAAGTATATCCTGTAGATCACTAGTTACGACTGCTCATGCAATTTGCGTATACGTTCACGTACCGATTCTTGGTACTTGGTAGGGTTTTGCATCTGGTGATATGCACGAACAGCAATAACCTCAAAGCGATCGTCATCCACAAGATACACAATCGCTACTTTGTGGTTTTCCATCTGAACTTTGCGCACATCCGGATCGTCTTTGAATAAGGCATTGGCTCGTGGCAAGTTTTCCAAGTTCGTTACGGTTTCCATCGCTTCTTCAAAAAACTTCACCGCCGATTTAGCATCCACCAGCTCTTCATAAAATGCCATCAGCTCGGCAATATCGTTCTCAGCATCTTCTGTAAGATTGACGCTATACTTTTGCACCAGCAAGCTCCTGATATTTTTTTAGAATATCTTTCTTGGCTATGCTTAGTGGTATACGATTTTTAGGATTTTTAGCAAGTTTAATGCGTCGTTCCAATTCAAGCAGGAACTCTGGGCTGTTTTCATTTACACTAATAACTTTGCTATTACTCATACTTTTTATTGTATCACATTTCATACATAAAATATATGCAAAAATTTGACAAATTACAGGGGTACGCTAAAGTGAAGCGAGCCTAATATTTAGGCGGTAGAAGTGTTTGGTTCGAATCCAGTTTTAGGGAGCCAAAATCATTATACTTAAAGAACTTCATCAAGAAGTTCTTTTTGTTTTGTATAATCCCGAAAAGGATAAGGAATGATCGGTCGAAATGTAACTAATTCCTCTCTATGTTGTTACTAGTGGCATTCTTGGTATGATTAGGATATGAGCGAAGAATTAAAGCTAGCAATTTTTCAAAAGAAAGAAATCCGTAAACAACTGCACGATGGCCAATGGTGGTTTGTAATTAACGATGTTGTGGCGGTACTTACGGATTCAGCAGATCCCGCTCAGTATCTTCGCAATATGCGCAATCGAGACGAAGAATCATCAAAGTTGTTTGAACCTGTGGAAAAAGGGGTAGTTCAAATTGAACCCCCCCTTGCGTTGCCGTTTGATCCCCTGGTGGAAGGCAGAAGCTATTATCTTGGAGTACAGAGGGGGTTTTCGTTTAGTCCAATCCATTTCGAGTAAGAAAGCAGAACCTTTTAAACGCTGGCTAGCCCGAACGGGATATGAACGTGTTCAAGAAATCGAAGACCCAGAGTTAGCTCAGAAACGTATGAAAGCATTGTATCGAGCTAAAGGTTATGATGATGCATGGATTGAAAGACGCGTACGTGTATAGCAATCCGTCAGGAATTGACCGATAAGTGGGATAGGCGTGGTGTGGATTTGCAACAAGACTACGCCATACTTACTGCAGAAATATCGAAGGCGACATTTGGTATTACGCCGAGCGAATACAAAAAGATAAAAGGTCTTAAACGGCAAAACTTACGCGACCACATGAATGACCTGGAGCTTCTACTTACTCAGTTAGGTGAAGCAGCTACAACTGAAATAGCTAGGACGGATGGCACACAAGGACTGGTTGAGAATAAACAAGCTGCGCAACGAGGAGGATCGGTAGCTGGTAATGCTCGCAAGCAACTTGAATACGAGACGGGTAAGAAGGTGATCAGTCGGAAAAATTACTTACCGCGACAGAATAAAAAGAATCTCGACTAGATCAACTTTGCTGCGTCGTGTTCTGGCGTCTTAAATATTAGGTGCTTATAAAATCATTGAAGTTGCCGTCTGCTAGTCTTAAGTAGCAGACGGCATCCAATCGTCAAAAGACGTATTGGGGTGTGGCTGTTCTTTCGTTCATCTAGACGAACAGGTGGTGCGCCACGTCTCCGTACGGAGGAGCGTCTCCGGTGCCGTTCGTCCTTGCTTCGCGCACCACATCGTTGTAGCGGTAGAGCTTACACGGGTTTGGGCAGCCATCGACCTGACGGGATTGCCAGGCGCTCTGATGTTCTTCGCTGAACCACTGGTCTGTGAACGGACCCTCGTGGATGTTGCCGATCCGCATCGCACGCTGATTCCTGTACAGGATGCAGTGTGCGATGTCACCGTTCGCTTGGATCACTGCGACTAACGGCTTCGCGTCGCAGATGCCAGTCGGGTGACCCCCGGGACGAAGTGTGTCCCAGCGGTTTCCAACACCTCCGAATGCGACCGTGGAACTGCCGCTCTCGTGCAGGTGCTTTCGAGCTGCCCTGATGGCTTGTTGTGCTTCTCGCCAGTAGCTCTGAGGCTGCTCGTCGGTGAGCTCAACCGGCCGATACGTGATGTAATCGACGTTGAGCTCATGAGCCAGTTCGGCTCCCGCCATCACCTCTTCGGCTTGGTGGTTGTACGGGGGCACGACCAGATAGCCAATCCCGAGCTGCCTCGCGTTGGTGATCTGGGGCATCTCCGCACGGAGTCTGCCGATGTTCGTGAGAACCTTGTCGAACTGTCTTGCGGGCACCTTGTGAAGTACCTGGTACGTTGCTGAAAGTGCCGTGTCGAGACTGATGCGCACGAAACGCATGCGCGGGGCGACGGAAAGGATTCGCTCGGCGAGCAGACCGTTGGTGATAAGACCAACCTCCATATCGCCAGCGCCGATCTCGAAGATGTCGCTGATGATACCGGCGATCTCCGGATGGGCGGTAGGTTCACCACCACCCACCAGTTCCACTGCTCGCGTACCGAGTGCGTAGGCTTCTCGGAGCGCTTGCAAGAGTGCAGTGCGGTCGATCCGCACCATCTTCTTACCTTCACCCGAACTGAAGCAGCAGTACACACAACCTTGGTTGCATGCGCCGTCGGTGAGATCGACCTCAATTGTCTGAGGGGCGATCATCGTACTGTTGGCGAGCGCTGCGACCTTTGCTCGGTGGAGCAGAAGCTTGTCGGGGTGAAACGGGTTTGCTTCGGGCATCTCCAACATGGAGAATCCTCTCAAAAAGGGCACGGAGTGTGCCAGCCACGTCACTATAATATCATTGATGCCATGGGACTAATGTAAAATTCATATTTTCGATAAACCAGTTGATATGTACGGCTGGTGCCCATCCCACAATAAATTGCATTGTTGGACTGAGGATTGCATACTGTAAACATAAGCTCCATGTAATAGTTAAGAGAAAGGTGTGAAGCAATGGTAAGTGATACGCAGAAGTCTAAAGGATATAGTAAACGACCATTATGGCAATGGATCCTGCTCTACGTTATTGTAGGTGGACTTATCTATTTTGCCATCTATTATTTCTATATGAGGAATCATGCGAATCCCTATGGAAATTCAAGCCAGTCTCAGTCCACTGCTAGTAGTGGTAGCGTACCACCGGTCAATAATGCTATTTTAACCACCAAGACAGACTCAAAACTTGGACAATATCTGACTGATTCTAACGGGCATCCTCTTTATATTTATGGAGGTGATAGTAATGGAGTGAGTAATTGTACTGGTTCATGTATTTCTTTGTGGCCGGCTTACCAAGATAGCGGTGCGACGACAGGTCTTCCCGCTGGAATAGGGACTATAAAGCGCGCCGATGACGGACAAACGCAATTTACCTATAATGGCATGCCTCTCTATACATTCACTAGTGATAGCAATAACCAAATAACGGGTAATGGGACTTCTAACTTTACCGTTGCAAAACCAGTCGCCAATCCGACACCGTCTACGTCAACAACTTCGTCGTCTTCGAGTGGTGATAGCTCTAATCCAACGAATGGAAGCGGAAGTAGTTGGTAGATTACGGATAATCTACTAGAAATCCTTAAGAACGTCGACACTCACAAAAACGAGTCGTCAACCTATGGGGTGTTGTGAGTTTAGTGCTTGCAGACTATAGGGTAAAGGTAAATCCTAGTACACATCTGCTATTATTAAAGGTATGAGTACAAGCAGTTCTATCGGTTCACAACCAAAAGAAAGAATTGGAAGAGAGTCACTAGTTCAGTCTAAGTGGATTACTATTTATAAAGATGCGGTAAAAAGCAACGATGGTCGCACGCTGGAATATGTGACAGTAGATCGCTCAGACTCGGTTATCATTATTGTCGTAAAAGAGGGCCAATTTATTTTGGGTGGCGAACAGTTTCGTCCAGGCGCCGATGAAAAAACACTCGACTTTGTTGGTGGTAGGGTTGATTCGCTCGAACCAACCGTGGCTGCTGAGATCACGCTAAGGCGTGAGCTTTCCTTAGATGAATCCGTATCGATAGATATAATGCTGGTAACAAAATCACCACTGTACGTAGATAGTGCCTTTTCAAATCAAAAGCTGCATGGGTATATTGTCAACCTAAAGTCGGATGTTACCTTGCCAAGCGATGCCAAGAGCTACACTTACGAGGAGTTGTTAAGAGATCTTAGGTGCTTGCAATGTCGAGCTATACTGCTTGAAGCACGAGTCCAAAATCTACTTTAGGTTATCCTAACAGCATTGGTTGAAAACAATCGATACAAGAAGAGTCTCGTTCGTAGGTTCTTTTGACGTAGATCAACGAAAAAATCTTAGATAGAAGCCTATAAAAACTAACACAATCCCTATGTTGGAGAGTAATCTCGCCCAAAATCGGTCCCTAAAGAATAGCAGGTCTATGGCCACTACGGTTACTATCATGAACAGAACAAATATTACTAATATCAGATTTTTACTCATCGAAATACCCCTGATTAGAAGTATGGATCTGGAAAGCTTCTAGGCCAAGATATGGGATAGTTGTGCGTAATAAAGGTATAATATTTGCATGTCTCGTAACGTTTCCAGAAAACCGACAATTTGTATTGTGACCTGCTACCGACAGCCCGACTATTTACGTGCAGCAACCCTACGCCAAGGTTTAAAGGACAGTAAGGTGTTTGGCGAGGTAATCATCGTTAAAAATCGTCATACCAACGTCTTGCGCTACGCTGATGTTCTACTTGAGCTATTGAAGGTACGTTTTACTAAGAACCCTGATGCGTATTTAATTACCTTTCGGGGGTATGAGATCTTACCACTCATTCTGATGATTGGAGCGGGCAAAAAGATCCTCTACGACGAGTTTATTAATCCAGTAGAGTGGTTTGTGTATGAACATAAACATCTAGTGGGTCCGTTGTCATTTTTCGGCTACCTACTGCGAATTTTTTATAGCAAAATGATGAAATATACGCAGGTGGTTATTGCCGATACAGACTCGCACGCAGGCTACTCCGCAAAACTCATGTCGCTGCCGACGAGTAAATATTTCGTTATTCCTGTAGGAGCAGATGAGTCAATATTTAAGCCACTGCCATCGCCCACTAAAAAACAATTTCGTGTTCTTTACTACGGTAACATGCTGCCGCTACACGGCATTGAGTATGTGCTAGACGCTGCGGTTAAGCTAGCAACCAATAGCAACATAGAATTTCATATCGTTGGCGGTAAGCATGAGGCGGCCGAGGCAGTAAAGAGCGCTCAGTTAAAAGGCGCCCGGATTCTTTACGATAGTTGGGTTGAATACTCTAAACTACCTGAGATTTTTGAGCAGAGTAATGTATGTCTTGGTGGGCCATTTGGTAATACTGTTCAGGCTCAGTATGTCGTGACAGGTAAGACCTACCAGTTTTTAGCTTCGACCCGTGCGACGATCGTTGGTAAAAACCAAGAGACTCGGTTATTTACAGATAAAAAAGATGCGTTAGTGGTCCCTCAAGCAGACTCTGATGCGATTGCTCGCGTCATTGAATGGGCCTACGCGCACCCGAATGAGTTGCAGGTTATTGCTGGAAATGGCCGCAAGTTGTATGAACGTTCGTTCTCATCAAAACAAATTGCCAGCGATCTAAGAAGGCTTTTTACTACTAAACATATTTTTTAGGTGCATACTCGACGACACCGCAAAAAGGCCAATGAGGAATACTATATAAAAGGCTCGGTCTAATACGCCCGCAGCTATTATGGTGCTGAGCGATATGTGGTGAAGTGACTGCGCAAACACAATAAATGTTTCGCGAATACCGATTGCTCCGGGCGTAATCGAGACAAAGAGAGACAAATTAGCACTGGCGCTATATACGAGAGACTGCAAAAAGGAATAACCAGATCCGCCATGAACAGCATTAAGCTCAACAAAGTAAATGGTTGTCATGAGCAGGATTTGTACTATGGTTGTAAAAAATATGACGATAATGAATCTAGATAGACTATCAAAATGAAATCTTTTAGTGCCAAGAATAGTCATCGTAATAGCCAACAGCATGCCTGTGGTTGTCAAGATTGGTATCGAGTTAATAAAAAGCAGTGATCCGTTAATTGCCGCAAAAGCAAAGTAGTAAAAAAGCGTCGCTGCGGTGTAGTCTCGAATTCGCAGCCCAATTTTTTGTTTTAAATAGATGGCTCGAACACCCGGCCCACTTTGTAATGGGCCAAAAAAATTAGCAACAGCCGAGTAAATGGATAAAAAGACTCCATTCTTGAGCGATAGATTCTTCTTACAAAGTCGAATCGTGGCGTACATTATGACAAATTGCGTACCAAGGACACCTAGATACAATATGAGAAGGGCAAAGATGACTCGAGGATTGGTTTGGAGAATACTTGTAACAACGCCCGGTTTAAGGATGATATAGGTGATAAGAAAGGCCAGTGATGCAACAATAACAATGATTGCTAGTGGTTTACGGTGTTGCTTTACCCAGCTAAAGAAGGGTAATTGAGGTAATCTTTGCATTGTTATTATTCTAGCCCAGACTACTTTTTAGCACCAACTATGAGTGGTGTGATAATTTTTTGAGCGGTCACATTAAGACCGGTGAGCGGGTTGTTACCCCAGTACCAAGTAGGGTTGCTATATACGAGATAGGTTAGGGCGCCACCGCCCTGCAGGGCGAGTAGTATTGCGATGACGGCTAGCGAACTTTTCATAGAATTACTTGAACGCCAAAATCTTGCGAGTAGGCTTTTAAAGGCTAAGCCAACAATAGCGAATATAAGAGGTAATAGCGGTATGAGGTAACGTCCATTAATAGCAACCGTTTGATCAAAACGCAGATACTCGGTGTAGTTGACATAGAGTAGACTCAGACAATAAGTGATTATAACTGCTACCAATAACCAAATGTGTATTGTCATCCGGAGGATCGAATGCCAAAAGATCACCGCTAGAGTTATTCCAATTATGCAAATAGCGCATGCCATTGTAACTGGTATAGGAAACGGCGCATATTCTGTGAAGTCGTAGTTGATCGCAAAATAAAGCCGATAGAGTAGAGATTCTATCCAGGATATCAAAAAAACAGGCAAAATATCATGTGATGGTCGGGACGACGATGACTTGGCCGTTGTCTCAAGAAGATAGTTACGCGCCCAAGGTCCATACTGCATGCAGTGATCTAACGTTTCTACTCTATTACAATCTGGTTGTATATTATGGTATTTAACTACGTTTATTGCGTATCGCTGCAGGAATAAGCCGCTGCTCACTGCTAACATCACGATGAGACCTATTTTTATACGAAGTTGCAGACTATGGGTTGATTTAACAAAGTTGGAGAGTATTTCTTTAGGATGACTACGCAACACGATAATCACAAGATAGGCGAGGCTGGCCACAAATATTGGCAAATAGACGTATTTAACTAGGCTAGTTAGCATACCCAAAGTAATTACAAGGCTAAGCCCGCGAATGCTCATTTGATGGTCTTCTGCTGTGGTTTGGGCGCACGACAGCACAAGCAGCAAGTTAATTGGCACAAGCAAGAAGAGCATATTATCGTAGTTGATATGAGCTGCTAGAAATGGTGTAACAGGCAAAAGCACTAGCATAAGAAGTGAAAAATTGACTAATGCTGATGATACACCGATCCTAAGAAGTAGCTTGCGAAAAGCAAACAATCCACCGGTGAATAGTCCTATATTAAGAAAGCGCATAATAATTACCTGACCTACAAAATTATGCACAAAAAGGCCAATGAGACGATACGGGAAACTCATCAAATAATGATAAAGATACGATGGATCATGAGTTAATTCACCAAATTGACCAGAATCAGGAGGGGTAGAGGTGAGAATTGGACTCCATTGATGGGCGTAGATTTGAATAATACCAAAGTGAAAACTTTCATCGAAAGCCATCGGATATGCGGCGGTTAGAGCAAACCATCCTGCTCCGGCCACAAGTACGCCAACCACCACGTAGAAGAATTTTTTTGATCCAAGAATGGTAATTATTTTTTGAGCTATGGAACTAGGTTTACTCATCTGATTGTAAATTCTGTGTCTTGTCTCTACCGAATTCTATTCGTTTTAGTCGCTCGAGTGTGTCCTCATGTAAAACGCGGTTAATTCGTTGAAGATCGGCAATAACACCAAGCGCCAATGATAGTAGAGATGCTGTTACGAGGGTTACTCCCAATATGAGAGATTGTAGGTGAGCACCACTGTGTTGGCTCACGAGTTTATTGATAGCGTAGCTGATAAACGGTATCGAACCGGCAATAAACAAGAACAGTCCCAACCAACCAAAGAAAGCAAATGGCTTAAACATAAAATAACTGCGCGTAATAGCTTGAGCTGATTTTGCCATGTGGTGCCAGCTATTTTTAAATAAGCGTGATTCACGCATTTTCGGGTTTGTGTCAATTGCGAGACTCGTTATACGTAAATGCTTATTCCCAGCCTGAACGATTGTTTCCATGGTGTAGCTAAACTGTGTGATGACATTTAGTCGATAAAGTGACTCGCGTGAATACGCACGAAAGCCGCTTGCAGCGTCTGGTAGATTACTGCCTGCTGCTTGGTTGACGACATAGGTGCCAAAGCGTTGCATAGTCTTTTTGAAGCGGGAAAAATGAGCAATCTGATGAGTCTGACGGTCGCCAATTACCATGTCAGCTTCATTACGAAGAATTGGCTGTACAAGATCACCGATACGTTCTTGAGGATATTGGTTATCTCCGTCAGTGTTGACGACAATATCAGCACCATGAGCAAGAGCATAGTTAATTCCGTCATGGAATGACCGAGCAAGACCCTGGTTGTGGGCGTGCTTCACAAAATGTTTGACACCTAGTTTTTTGGCGACAGCTATAGTCTTATCTGTTGATCCATCATCGATAATCAAGACCTCTATCTTATCGACACCTGGGATAGACTTCGGCATACTCTTTAGTACAAGCGGTAAAGTGTCCTCTTCATTTAGACAGGGCACCTGAATAAAAACCTTCATAATACCTATTGTACTCGACAAGTTTAATTTAACCTGAGTCTGATATAAATTTCTGTAATGAGATCGGCTTATTCTATGGCACTAGGACGTAGGGAGTATACTAGAAAATAGGTTAGATCCGATGTTATTTTTATAGTAAATCGTAAAAATAAGAGATATATTTCTCTTAGAGTGGGACGATCATTATGTCAGAACAAAAACACGAGCATATTTTACACCAGTTATTTACGCACCCGGTAGCGCGTAACATTAAGTGGGCGGAGCTCATCGCGGCGCTATCGACTGTTGGGGACCTGCAGGTTGAAAAAAATGGCAGCTATCGCCTTACTCGTGGTGGTCATACGCTTGTTCTTGAGGCGCGTGGTAAAGATGTTGACGTGGAGGAAATTCTTAAACTGCGTCATTTTCTAGAATCAAGCGAGACGCCGGACACTATCGAGCCTGATCTTATAAACACGAGCATTGTTGCTATCGATCACCATCAAGCAGTCATCTATCATAACCCAGGTACTAAGATGGAGCCTGTAAAGCTCCACGCCAACCTAACGGAAGAACGAATTCTTCATTCACACCCTACAACTGCACCTTTTCATGAGCAGAGCCCATTACCAGAGAAGGACTACTTCGAATCGGTTGTTAAAGAGATGGCAAAAAGCGAACGAATTGTCGTGTTAAGTCACGGCACGGGAACAAGTAATGCAGGACTGCAGCTTATGGATGTTGTACATAAAAATCATCCAGAACTGGAAAATAGAGTAGTTGCCATGAAAGATTGTGATCTTGAGGCTATGACTGACCCCGAACTCGTAAAACTTGGGATTGAATCCCTTCAGGCGTAGCTTACTCGTCGTAATTTGGACCGTCTACGGGGTGATGGTATGCTAACAGCATACGTTATGAAAAAAGTAGCCAAACTCGTTATCGTTGACCCTCGCGGTCGACACCTACTAATGTATAGGAGTAACCATCCTGTTTTTGGAGATGATCCTGATCTCCCGGGTGGTACATTAGAAGAAGGCGAGCAGCCACTCGAGACAATGGTTCGTGAAGTTTACGAAGAGGCTGGTATCGTGATTGATGGAGCCACGGTGCAAGAAGTTTATGTAGGTACGGACTATTCTACGCGTGGAACGCAGGACTCATTGTATATGACTGCACTACAAGCTACACCTCAGGTACTGATGAGTTGGGAGCATTCTAGTTATGAATGGCTCACCCGAGATGCATTTCTAGAAAAAGCGAAAAGTGCCAACGATACCTACATGCATATGGTATATGATGTTATGAACGCAATGAAAGTTGATGATTATGTACAAAGTTCAGAATGATAGATATCGAAAAGCAAGGGGTGGCTCATCGCGCATTTTGGCTGTTTCGTGTGAAGGCTGCGGTAATCATGTAACGTATTACCAAAAAGATGGTCCTGGGATGCTAAAACGCATGTATATTGACAGGTTTATAGAGACGAAACCAGAGGCTGCAGAACTTGTTTGCGAATCGTGCGGCCGTGTTCTGGGAATGCTTATTACCTACAAAAAGGAAAACAGACTAGCCTATAGGCTATTTGCTGGATCGGTGATTAAAAAGATTGTAAGAAGAGATTCTATAGCCTAGATTAAAACGGATTTATATAATGCAGCGACTCATCATCATTAGGGGGAACTCCGGTAGTGGAAAATCTACGGTCGCTAAAAAACTGCAGCATAAAATGGGCTACGGGACGATGCTTATTCCACAGGACGTGGTTCGCCGGGAGATACTGCGAGTAAAGGATGAGACAGACAATCCAAGCATTCAGCTTGTGTACGATCTTGCGATGTACGGCAGTAAGATTGGTTATAACGTTATCGTTGAGGGTATCTTTGTAGATGAGAGGTACGGTGACACGCTCCGTAGGTTGATAGAGGATTTTAACGGACAAGCTTTTGTCTACTATTTCGATATACCTATTGAAACAACATTAAAGCGGCATATTACCAAGCCCAATGCTCATGAATTTGGTGAAAAAGAGTTGCGTAGTTTGTGGGTGGAAAAAGACTATCTGGGTGTTGTAAATGAAAAATATATTCCAGTTCACATGAAAGAAGATGAGATTGTTGAAATGTTCTTAGACGATGTCAGGCGGCATGACATGGTACGATAAGTACATAGAATAATGTGCGGGAGGGTTTATGGAACAGAAAATTACGCCTAATCTATGGTTTAATGGCAATGCAAAAGAGGCTGTCGATTTTTACATATCGGTATTTCCGAATAGCGAGATTGTCGCAACACAGTACTATCCAAGTAGTGCTGAAGAGGGTCTTGCTGATTTCCAGAAGGAGATGGCGGGTAAAGAACTGGTCATCGAATATAAACTGAACGACCAGCACTTCACTGCTATTAATGCGGGTCCAGAGTTTACGTTTAGTGAGGCGATTTCATTTGCGATTTCTTGTAAGGATCAAGAAGAAATTGATTACTACTGGGGAAGGCTATCGCATGTCCCTGAGGCTGAGCAATGTGGCTGGTGCAAAGATCAGTTTGGTTTAAGCTGGCAGGTTGTGCCTGTCAACATGGGCGAGCTCATGCAGCGACCGAACGCCTACGCACACATGATGCAAATGAAGAAACTGGTTGTTAACGATTTTTAGCAGAGGAGTATGAGTGCGCCAAAAGATACCCATCCATAGAGAAGATGACGGAGAGTTTCTCGGTTTTATTGCGCAAGATGCAGCCGGTTGGGATGCACAGACAATTTTCGGTTACAGTATTTTGCGGACAACAAACAAAACGACAGCTGAAGACACAGTACGCGCGAAAGGTCTCGGCTTTTTGACTGGACTTTGGCAATACTTTGATAAAGACGATCAAGATTGGCACCCGTGTGTTTTAAAAGAAGCCCATGAACATCAGGTAACCGTTATTCGTACAAACTATATGGGCTACCGAGATCCAGATGATTTTAAAATCGTTATCATTGATAGTCCAGATGAGACAAAACTGATCAAAACGACATAAGATAGGAATATGAGAAAACCACGCCTTATTTTACTTAACGGTTTTGCCGGATCTGGCAAAACCACGATTGGAAAAGAATATATTAACGAGCACCCTCTTACTCTGCTTATTGAGGGAGATGAGCTGATTGTTAACATCGGTCAGTGGCTGTCAAATGAACTTGAAGCTCGCAGCCATGTATTCGAACTTACTAAGGCTATGACAAAAACACATCTTGCTGTGGGTAGGGACGTGGTTTTGCCGTATTTAGTAGTAGACGCCAGTCATGTGATATCTTTTGAGCAGATCGCAACAAGTTATGGTGCTGATTTTTATGAATTTCTAGTATTCAATGGTAAAGATACCGCAATCGAAAGGTTAATGAAGCGTGGAACGTGGGGCGAAGCCGGGCAGGATCCACTCACTGAGAAGGATAAACCCGTTATTGAAGCGCTTTACGACACTATGGAGTCGCAACTTGAACACAGAAAAGACGCTGTCAGGATAGTGATGGACGGCAAAACGGTTGAGGCTGTTTACGATGAACTAAAGGGTTATTTAAAGAATTCGTAAGCAGTAATTAGGTAGAAACGCCATAAAGGCGCATACTGATACTAGTAGGCATAGTAATTTGCCATAATGATGAAAGGTCTTTTATGTCTAAGGACAAAGGAAGAAAAGAAGTAAAGAAGCCTAAAAAACAGAAAGTTGCTGTTTAGATGAGCAAACCTGGCGCATCTCAAAGATTTCTCGATTCTGAGGAAGCGATGTTGCTGCGCGAAGAACTATTAAAGATGGTTGATGATCCTTGTTTTAATACATCATCAACTTACACAACTGATTCTTCGGACAGATTATTATTTGTTGATAAGCACATGAATTATATGAGCAAATACTCGAATATTAATCCCCGTCAGTATCTTTCTAATTTAAAGATGAAGACTCGGATCAGTTCTTAACTTAAGAATAGAGAAACGATAGCAGCGATTCCTGCGGCAGTCATAATGCCGACGACGATCCAGCCAATGGTCGTGGTGAGTTTCTTGTTGACCCATTTACCCATGACTTTTCGGTTGCTACTTATAAGTACGATCGGGACGAGAACCATAGGCGCCACGATGCCATTCGCAACAGCTGAGTAGATAAGCGCTTTTATTGGGTTGAGGCCAATAAAGTTAATTCCAAGTCCAACCAGCATAGAGATAATGATGACTCCATAAAAAGCGTAGGCTTGCTTGAGATTTTTACTTAGACCCTCACTCCAACGAAAGCTTTCCGACATAGCGTACGAGTTAGATCCAGCGAGCACTGGAATGGCAAGCATACCTGTTCCGATGATACCAATCGCAAATAAGAAGTAGGTCGCGTCGCCGGCAAACGGACGAAGAGCTTCAGCTGCTTGTGCAGCGGATTGAATGTCGATAATTCCGTGAGGAAAGAGAATTGCTCCGCAGGCTGCAATAATGAAGAACATAACGATATTAGAGAGGAACATGCCTGACCATACGTCAAGTCGCATGCTCTTAATCTGCTCGTTAGAAGTACCGCGACGTAGTAAGACGGTTGTTTGGCCTTGGGCAATTTCATCTTCAACCTCTTGGGACGTCTGCCAAAAAAACAGGTATGGTGAAATTGTTGTACCGAGAATGGCACAAATAAGTAGAAGCTCATCTTTGTTAAACGTAATCGTAGGAATAAAGGCGTGTGACATAACCTCACCCCAGTTAAGGTGTGCGAGAATGGCGGATGCAATATAGGCAAACAATACCATTGCAAGCCATTTTAGATACCTAGCATAGCGCTGATAGGGGGTGAAAATCTGAAGTCCAAGTGTCAAGACTGTAAAACCGATTACAAGAACAGTAAAGTTCCAGCTAGGATTTAGTAGTTGAGCGGCCTTTGCCATGGCACCAAGATCAGCTCCTATATTAAAGGCGTTTGCTGCGAATAATAAAAGAGTAGAAACATACAAAACCTTACGTGAAAAGTGCGAACGTATATTTGCGGCAAGACCGCGCCCTGTTACGAGGCCAATGCGAGCACACATTTCCTGAACAACGGCCATTAATGGAAGTGTAAATGCAGAGAGCCATAGAAGGCTAAAGCCGTACTGCGCGCCGGTCTGTGAGTAAGTGGCAATACCAGATGGGTCATCATCAGATGCGCCAGTTGTAAGGCCTGGTCCGAGTGCATGCCAATAGTCACGAGACTTTTTTAATGTTTTGCCGTTTTGTAAACGACGCCCGATATCTTCGGTCGTCTCTATCGTTTTCTCTAGCAACTCTGCTGGAGTTTCTACGGTTTTTCTAAATAAGCCTTTTTTCATCAATTTTTATGTCTTACTGGGTAATAATTCAAGTATACAGGTTACCGGTGATAATTATAGCGTAAAATATAGTATGCTAGTCAAAGTTACCATAAGCAGTAGGAAGTCTCATGAAAGAAACAGCAAAAAAAGAGGTCCACCACCGGAGCTCACTCCGTAAAAAAGAGCACGAAGCCTACAATATTAGTAAGCGTGTGTTTGAGCGACGTCGGTTTAGTCGCTTTGTGCGGATTTTGGGGCCGGGGATTGTCACAGGAGCGGCAGACGATGATCCGTCTGGTATTGCCACTTACTCACAGACCGGTGCGCAGTATGGCTTCGGACTGCTGTGGGTATTTCCTTTTATGTTTCCTCTGCTTCTTGCAGTGCAAGAGAGCTGCTCTCGTATTGGTGCAGTAACTGGTAAGGGTCTGGCTGCGATTATTAAACAACACTATAGTAAAAAGTTGCTATTTATGTCGGTGACTTTGGTCGTTGTTGCGAATATTGTGAATATTGGGTCTGACCTTGGTGCTATGGCCGCTACAACACAATTATTTGTCAATTTGCCGTACGCCCTTCTAGCGACAATATATTCTGCAATCATCGTTCTGCTAGTGGTGTTTGTAAACTACAAGACCTATGCCAAGATTCTTAAGTGGTTGGCACTCGCTCTTTTATCCTACCCTGTAACGGCGTTTTTGGTAGGTCAAAATTGGGGAGAGATTTTTCAACATACGTTTACGACTATTCCAAGTTTCAATCTCGATACGATGTATATATTAGTGGGTCTTTTAGGCACGACTATCTCACCGTATCTATTTTTCTGGGATACGTCTGAGATTGTGGAAGAGGAGATTTCAAAACATCGTCTCAACTCAAAAAGTATTAGTCCTAAAATAAATAAACATTTTTTACGCAGTGTCCGTCTCGATAACTTCACGGGAATGGCGCTCGCGACGGTAACAGCATGGTTTATTGTTATTGTATGCGCGTCGGTATTATTTAAAAATGGTATTACCGAAATCAATACGGCGTCAGATGCAGCTCATGCGCTCGAGCCTCTTGTGAATAATTTTCCAAACGCGGGACTTATAGCCAAACTTATCTTCTCGGTAGGTATTATTGGTATTGGACTTTTGGCGGTCCCAGTCTTGGCTGGTTCATCGTCGTACGCTATTAGCGAATCCGTAGGTTGGACAGAGGGCTTATATCATAAATTTAAACGTGCTGCAGGTTTCTATGTCGTGATTATTCTTGCGACCGTTGTTGGCTTGCTTATTAATTTTCTTGGAATCGACCCTATTAAAGCCCTCATCTTTACGGCGGTGTTTAATGGAATCGCCGCGGTCCCACTTTTATTCATGATCGCAAAGGTAGGTAATAACCAAACAATTATGGGTGAATACAAAAATGGTCGGGTCTCTAACTTTTTTGTGCGTTTGGCGTTTGTCGTAATGGCGGCAGCGGTTTTGGTATTATTATTCTCATACCTAAAGAGCTTGTAGGCATCTACTGACAATTGCTATACAATATATTGTATGAAGCATAAGCCATTCACACCAGAGAAACTGCAGCGACAAATCTTAGGCCAACTACGGATGCTTGGTGTGGAGCTGGTGCTAGGCATGGCTCTTAATTTAATTGGTGAAGATTCGACAGGTGTCATGAAGATGATCTACTTTACCGCGTTAGCGCTCCACATTCTTATCGCTTTTGGAATTGTAGGAGGCGCAATCTCGATTGCAGTCAAAGAGAAGAGCGCTCTTGCAATATGGGCAGCTACTGTAGCTGGCTCCACGCTTGTTAGTGGCATGCTTACTGAGGCGCTAAAGCAAAATGTGTGGTCATTTGTTATGGCATGCGGATTTTTGATTACTGGCTGGATGTACGGTGTATTATATGTCCGAGTTGATCGTCAGTTACGGTAGAGGCGGTCATTTTACGCATTATACTGCAACTGTCCTCGTATCAAACATACAATAACATTGTGTAGCAAAAGGAGGGGATATGGACGAAGCAAGTACCAGACAAAAGATACGCGCCGCCTATAACCGGTTGCAGAATAGTCGAGGCTCTACATCTGAGGCGGCTATAAAATCTCATAGTCGTTCCGTGGATCACCATATAGATGCCATTCACAAGGCAAGTGATGGAGAATGGAACGAAACCGTTGCTCGTGAGTATGTGCAAAATCTTGAAACACAGTTCGAAGAAGAAATAGAAGCTTCGGGGATAGGGTTCCGCAGTCAAGAAGCGGAAGATACGATCACACCAGAGGAGACAGATGATCCGGTTCGAGAACTTGGCGTTCCGTCTCGTGAACTGCGTGATGAGCTACGTAAACTTGAGGGTGAAGATGATGATTACGATGGCGATGACATGCGCGAATATGTCGAAGATCAGGATGATGATCCGGACGACAACATGAATAAGTATCGTTAAAAACTGAGATAGATGTGGTACAACTGTTAAGAGTTATGTCACGTCCTCTTACCTTGTTATCTGATCAAGTAGATGCCCGCGAAATTGAGGTTGTTTTGCGTGAGCTAGGAGCAGTCTTGCAGAAAGGGGTAGTTGGCGACGTCGTTGAACTCGGTTGTTATATCGGTACAACCAGCGTCTTTTTAGCCCAACGGCTTAAAGGAACTGACTGTAACCTATACTTGTATGACTCGTTCGAAGGGCTGCCTCCAAAAACTTATCAAGATGAAAGTCCTGCGGGCCTTCAGTTTAAAACAGGTGAATTACTTGCGACAAAAAAGCAGCTTATTAAAAATCTCAAGCAGGCGAACGTTCCTATGCCGGCTATTAAGAAAGGCTGGTTTTCTGATTTAACGACAGACGATATGCCAGCCAAAATCTCGTTCGCTTTTTTAGATGGAGACTATTACCATTCGGTACGAGATTCACTTATGCTTATATGGAATCAGCTTGCTCCACATGCTACTATTGTGGTTGATGATTACGCCAATGAGGCGCTTCCTGGAGCAGCTCAAGCTGTGGACGAATGGCTTGCTCGTCATCCGGCAAAATTACAGGTCGAACATTCTCTCGCAATAATTCATACTTGACATACTTTTCATACTCATTATACTAAGAATAGTAAAAGGAGTACGAAATCCTATGGGTAAACCCCTCACCACTGATAAAAAGTTATATGGCACGTCTACCGTCGGCACAAAAGGTCAGATTGTCATTCCTTCGGATGCCCGCGAGGAGCTTGATATCAAACCTGGTGACCGCATGTATGTCATGAGCGCGATGCATGGTGCGGGCGTTGTTCTTCTCAAGGAAGAAATGCTCGAATCATTCGTTGAAGAAATGATGGCACAAGTAGAAGTATTTCGTACGCTCAAAAAAAAAGAAAATAAGGAGTAGTATCATATGCACCATCATCTGAGCCTGCGAAGCAAGCTTATTATCATGGCGTCCGTCATGGCAAGTTTGTTTCTTGTGGCGCTCGACCAAACCATTATTTCGACAGCGCTCGGTAAGATCGTTGAAGATTTCAATGCCTACTCATCACTCTCATGGGTGGTAACGGCATACCTTATAACAACCACTATTACGACACCTATCGCTGGTAAGTTCTCGGATATGTTCGGTCGCCGCTTGATGATTCTCATCGGCGTTGTGATCTTTACGGCTGGGTCGCTCCTCAGTGGCATGAGTGGTAATATTAACGAGCTGATTATGTCTCGAGCTTTCCAGGGTATTGGTGGTGGTATTATTACCGCGAATGCCTTTACGATTGTTGGTGACCTTTTTGCAGCTCGTGAACGCGGCCGTTGGCAGGGATTGATTGGTTCAGTCTTTGGTATCGCATCGTTTATTGGGCCACTTCTTGGTGGATTCCTTACCGAATCCCACCAGGTAATGAGCTGGGTGACAGACTGGCGCTGGACATTCTTTATCAACATTCCTATTGGTGTTTTGGCATTTACCATTATCGCGATCTTCTGTCCACCACTTAAGCACGAGAACAAGCCAAGTATCGACTATGTAGGTGCTGGACTGATGGCTGTTATTCTTGCAACACTCGTACTCGCTCTCGACAATACCGATAAGGTCTTCGCCGATCTTCTCAACTCAACGCATATGGGTCTATTTACGCTTCGTCTGATTATGACGGCAATCATCGTAGTTGCTCTTGGCGCGTTTATCTTTGTTGAACGTCGTGTTAAGGAACCTATTCTTCGACTCGAGTTCTTTAAGAGTAATAACTTCCTTGTTCTGACCGCTGTTGCTATCTTTGTAGGTGCGGCTATGATGGGGTCAATCTTGTACCTTACACAGTTCAACCAGCAAGTATTTGGTGCTTCGCCAACAACATCGGGGCTTATGTTGCTTCCGATGATCGGTGGACTCGTCGTCGCCAGTATTGGTACCGGTCAGCTTGTCAGCCGATTCGGCAAATATAAACGCTTTATGATCATTGGATTCGTTCTCTCGACCATTGCTATCGCTGCACTGACAACGCTAACACCGTCGACGGCATTTATCCAAGAAGCTGCAATCATGGTCTTTGTAGGTGCCGGTATCGGTATGGCAATGCCACTCATGAATATCGCCGTTCAGAATGAATTTGATCAACGATATCTCGGTATGGCTACGAGCTCGGTTCAGCTCTTCCGTGGGCTCGGTTCAGCTATCGGTACAGCTGTATTCGGAAGCTTGCTTACACTCGGTATTGCGAACTCACTTGGTGATATGTCAAAAGATCCGTATGTTCAGACTCTTAAGCAAGCCCCTGCGATTACTCAGAAGCTCGGTAGCTTAGATGACGCAAATACGCTTCTAACGATCAACTCACCAGACGTTCGTACGAAGATTATTGATGGCTTTGATCAGTCACTCAGCAAGGCGCCGCTGCCAGCATCTATTGTTGCTAAAGCCAAAGATGACTTTAAGACTCAGCAAGATAACTACAGCGCCAAGATTGTAAACGCTTTCTCGGAGAGTCTTCATACGATCTTTGTGTCGACAGCTGGTATTATGTTGCTAGCATTGCTTCTCAGTCTCGCTATTAAAGAACGTCCATTAGGTGCGGCTTCTATCGAAGCAACTCCCGGCGAACAATAAACCATCCATTTTACAAAAAAGCGCCAGGTATTAGATAACCTGGTGCTTTTATTTTCTATAAAGCTCCGTTGTTTATTCTGCAATGAAAAGACTGTTGTTCTAGTTCCGCATTTTCTCTATTATATAAACATAAGCGCCGCTAGACGGTTGTATGCTTGACGTGTGTATATGCGTTTGTTACTATTATGTACGTGTCTCGCGCCAAAACACGAAGAAATGTAAATTTTAAAGGTCGAAGCGCGTGAGGCTGCATATAGTACAAGGAGTACAAAAGCACATGCCAATAGCCGTCGAATTTGTGTCCTCGAGGCGCAAAAAGATTGCAGTGGATGTGGTGCCCGCCGAATGGCAACTGTATATCGCACAATAGTGTGACAAAGACTAACTCTCAAACTTACGAGTTATACCTCCGAGAGTTTACCTCATAGAAATCAAAAAAACACCCCAAGGCACCGGGGTGTTTTTAATTTGCTATAGAATCTAATTTGTCGTGACAGGTAGAGCGATATTATTCGCTTTAAGTGCTGCAGCTATAGTGTCATCTAGCTTAGCAGCTTCACCCCATATGTCAGTGCCAATAGTTTGGCCGTTAATGTAAAGCGAAGGAGTACCGTTGACGCCGATTTTCTTACCTAGTGCGAGATCAAAATTAATCTTTTCGTTGACGCTCGTGCTAGCCATATCCGTTTTAAATTGGTCGACATTTAGACCAAGATCTTTTGCAAAATTTGCAAAGTAGTCGGTTCGATCAGTGGCTGAAAGATTTTCCCAGCTACTTTGGTTTTCGTAGAGCTTGTCATGCATCTCCCAGTATTTTCCCTGAAGCCCCGCAGCTTCAGCGGCAGCTGCTGCAGCTTTTGCATTTGGGTGAAGGCTGGTAAGTGGGAAATTACGGAATACGAAGGCGATTTGCCCCTGGTACTTCGTCAACTCTGTCTTGATAGTTGGGTAGGCACTTCCACAACCAGGGCATTGGTAGTCACCATATTCAACGAATAAGACTTTACTATCTTTTTTACCAAATACATGATCGGCAATATTACCGCTCTGCGTTGAAGCGTTCTGTATTACGTTAGAATCAACTTTACTAACATCAACTTTGTCTTTGCTTGAAAGATATACCAGTACGCCGAGTAGGACAATACAGACGCTCGCAAAGATAATCCATGCTTTTTTACTCACCTAATAAAACTCCTTATGATTACTATAATAAGTGTAGTGGAAAAGATGTATGTCGGCAAGCTGGTATGGGGTACAATGAGGGGTATATGATGTGGTTTTTAGCCGTTCTTTGCCTTTTTACACTTACTCTACTGGTAGGTGTAGCAAGTATTGCGCCTGTACGTAGTTTGCTAAGTACGGCAGAACTTGAACGTCGTTATGCTCGTGGCAATAAGGATGCACGGCTACAGTTACGGCAAGATGAGCTCTGGCCTGTCATTACGTCGCTTCAGCGTGCGCTTGTGGCCTTTCTCCTCGTCGTTCTTATAGCGCTACTCATCCCAACCTTTGGCTGGCTCGTTGGTCTTATTGTGGCCTTTCTCATAGCTCTTGAATACAACTCATTGTCACAGTTCCAGCTTGTTCGAAAGTACACTCAGCCGCTCTATGACCAGTATGAAACAAAAATCCTAGATTTTGCTGAGAGATATCGCCGTGGAGCATTTCGACTTATCACTAATAGCACACTCGACGGACATATGGCTAAGCACCTCGATTCCCGCGAGGAACTTGAGCAATTAGTTCAAGAATCGGACGATCTTTCTGTGGATGAAAAAAAGCTCATCACACATGGACTTACGTTTGGCGAACGTCTCGTTAGCGAGATTATGACGCCACGTGGAGCTATAGACAGTATCAGCAAGAAAGAACTGCTTGGCCCACTCGTGCTCGACGATCTACATAAAACCGGTCATAGTCGTTTTCCGGTAACAGACAATGATATCGATCATGTGGTTGGTATGTTGCATATTCAAGATCTTCTCATTCTTGACGGTCGTCAGCGTTCGAGTACAGCTGAGAAGGCTATGGAGCCACGTGTCTTTTATATTAGAGAAGACCAAACTCTCCAGCACGCGCTAGCGGCATTTTTACGGACACGTCACCATTTGTTTATTGTCGTGAATGAATTCCGTGAAACAGTGGGGCTTTTAAGTCTCGAAGATATCATGGAAGCACTGTTAGGGCGTAAGATCATTGACGAATTTGACATGCATGAAGATCTGCGAGCGGTAGCAAAACGTAACAGTGCACATAACAATGAGCCAAAAAATCATGAAGACGTCTAGCACTATCAGGGGTAAAGTGGTAAAATATACTCCAATGAGACAATGGCGAGCTACAAACGATAGCAATCGACGGGTCGGCTAGCAAGCGCGGCGTGTTTGCTAGTGAACGACCCTTGTCAGCCTTCTCCCCTAAATATACATAATAAGGATTATCTATGACACGAACACTAGCACTTGAAGCTACGCAAAAAGTCGGTGAAACAATCACCGCAGAGGGATGGGTCCACACTAGGCGCGACCATGGTGGGTTAATTTTCATTGATCTTCGCGACCACACGGGTGTACTACAGCTTGTTATTCAGCCAGAGAAACCGGAGGCTTTTAAACAGGCTGAAGATATTCGCGACGAATATGTTATCAGCGTTACTGGTAAGATAAAAGATCGCCAGGGCGAACTGAAAAATGACAAAATTGCCACAGGAAGTATTGAGTTGGTGGTTGATGAACTTCGCGTGCTCAACCGGGCTGATGTTCTGCCTATTCAGCCTTTTTCAGAGGCTCAGGCGAATGAAGAGCTACGTCTAAGGTATCGTTACCTTGATCTTCGACGTCCAAAGATGCAGCATATGCTAAAAATGCGCTCAGATTACAACAAGATTCTTCGTAGCTACATGGACGAGCATGAGTTTATTGAAGTGACAACACCAATTCTTGCCAACTCAAGTCCAGAAGGTGCACGCGACTTTCTGATTCCGTCACGAATACACGAAGGTAAGTTCTATGCATTGCCGCAGGCGCCACAACAGTTTAAGCAACTGCTTATGGTCGGTGGCATACCACGTTACTATCAGCTGGCCACTTGTTTCCGAGATGAAGACCCACGGGCAGATCGTCTTTACGGCGAATTTTACCAGCTCGATCTTGAAATGGCATTCGTAGAAGATGGCGAAATCATTCGCAGCATGATGGAACCGCTCATTAAAAAACTAGCTACTGAATTTGTAGGAAAAGAACTAGTTACCGATGAAGTGCCACGTATTCCATATCGTGAAGCTATGGAGCGCTACGGCTCGGACAAGCCGGACCTTCGCTTTGGTATGGAGCTCATTGATCTTACAGATGAACTACGTGCAAGCGAATTTGGTGTGTTTAAAAACACCATTGAAGCAGATGGTGCAGTTAAAGCTATTTGCGTAAAGGGTGGTGCGGGTCTTAGCCGCTCCCAAATTGATAACTTTACACTCGTTGCAAAAAACGAAGGTGCGGGCGGCCTTGCTTACCTTACGTATGAAGCGGGTGAAGTTAAGTCTCCTATCGCAAAGTTCCTCACGGGTGAAGAACTCGCTGTGATTAAGCAAAAACTTGGTGCCGCAGACGGTGACGCAGTTTTCTTTGGTAGCGATAAACGTGCTACCGTTAACAAAGTACTTGGCCGTCTTCGAAACGAATTCGCTACCCACTACGGCCTGAAAGATCCAAACAAGGTTGCTCTTGCCTGGATTGTCGACTTTCCATTTTACGAATGGGATGAGCATGCCAAGAAAGTTGATTTTGGTCACAACCCATTTAGTATGCCTCGCGGTGGTGAAGATGCTCTGGAGATGGCAGACACCGATGAAAAGAAGCTTGCTATTGTTGCCGATCAATACGATATGGTCATGAACGGCTACGAAATTTGTTCCGGTGCTGTTCGTAACCACAACCCGGAGGTGATGTATAAGGTATTCGGCGCACTTGGTTATAGTCGTGAGTATGTCGAACATAAATTTGGTGCCATGTTGGGCGCGTTCAAATATGGCGCACCACCACACGCAGGTTGTGCATTTGGCGTTGACCGCATGTTCATGGAGCTGATGGGCGAGAGCAACATTCGCGAAGTCGTTGCTTTTCCAAAAAACGGTTCTGGCTTCGATGTTATGATGAACTCTCCGAGTACTGTTGATCCAGCACAACTCAAAGAGCTTGGCCTTTAGAAGCATGAAAATCGCTGATCCCCGACATAGTATTAGGCAGCCATCTACCTATGTCGGGATCGGTGTCGCACTGGCTGTCGTGGTAGCAATTGTGACGAGTTTTATTGTCATGACGCATCATACTAATACTTCTACCACCCCGACCGTCACCGTCAGCGATAGTGAGACTGCCTACGTAAATATTGTAAAAGACAGTCTGGCTGTTTATCGTGCAAGATATTCACATTATCCAGACAGTTACCAAACCCTCCTCGATGATATTACGGCTAGTCCGGCCATATATGGAGTCAACGATGAAGGGGTTAGTGCCTTAACTGCGATCTCTGGGCGGTTGAATACTTTTACATACACATCAGATAGCACGTCATATCAGTTTACATATCAAAAAGGTGATACGGGCAAAACAGTAACAGTCAAAAGTAACTAGGAGAATAAGGGTGGACCAAACGGTAGAAAAACAACCAGATCAGCAGGTAGCGACACAATCGGATGACGGCCGTCACTTTTTAGCTGTCTTTTTCCTTAGCTTTATGTGGGGAACTTTTGGCGTTGACCGTTTTTATTTAGGAAAAATTGGTACAGGTTTACTGAAGCTCGTCTCATTTGGCGGTCTCGGTATTTGGGTGATTGTTGATCTTGCACTGATTATGTCGGGTGCTATGCGCGATAAGCAGGGTAGGCCAATGCGAGAATTTGCACGCTATAAAAAGTTTGCTGCTCGAACGGTTTTAATTTTTGCTGTTGTTCTTGGTGTTACGATGCTTGTATCGGGCGGACTGCTTATTTACACTGTAACGCAACTGATTAACGACTTCATACAAAACAAACCTGGTGGAATAATGAACCTCCTGCCGAGTGGTGCACAACTTCCGACGAATTTATTACAACAACTCAGTTCTATAGAGGTTGATAGATGGTGCTATTTTGAAACTTGACAGAGTGCGAGGCTCACTCTATAGTGTTCTGGTCTAATAAGCAACAGTGATTGGAGCAGGGCAATGTCTGTACTGGATGCCTGGACGCAGTTCCTGGCACAGAACAAGGACAGTCTGGTCGGCGGCGAGATGGAGCACATCGAGTATCCTGAGGGAGCCTTCCGAGGCCCCATCAGCGACCTCGTCATCGAGGGCGACACGTTGGTTGTTGTGTCTCCCTGGGTCGCACGGATCGACATCAACTCCCAAGGACTGCCAACAGGTGATTCTTGGGAGAAGGTAACTCGGCCCGGGGTGGAACGTGCCGAGTACACCATCATGGACGGCGTCATCGGTACGCCCCAGCCGATTGGTGATGGACGCTTCCACTTCGCCTACGCCTTTGCGCGCGTAACCTTCTTTCCGAAGGGCGGGAGCAAGCTCGACCCAAGTCGCGTTCGTGGGCTTTAGACACAAGCTCGCCTGAGACGCGCCGCCAACAAGTGGATGTGGCTCGCCTCTGGCGGGCTGCATCCCTTGATTATTGGCCTATGTTGTAAGAAGCTATTGCTTTTTTGTCAATATAATGCTAAAGTATAAATGTTGTTTCAAGCAAACACAAAAATATAATAAATATCACAGAAACATCCTAATGACCCGTCTATACTAAGACGGTTGCTCTGGATGCGAACGGAAAGGGGAAAGCATAGTGGATACAAATGTTCTCATTACGCTTTTATCAATCATCGTTATTATACTTTCGATTATTGTTATTGCGTGGTTAGTAGCACTGACAGTGTTTCTCGTTAAACTTCGTCAGCTTCTACAAAGCATAGAGACGATTGCTGCTAATGTTGCGGCTGCATCGGACTGGCTTTCGCCAGCTAAAGTGGTTAGTCATTTAACCCACCTGTTCCGTAAGTAACAAAAATAAAAAAGGAGAGTTATCATGAATAAATTAGGTAAAGTTGTCTTAGCATCAGTCGTTGGATTTACTGCGGGTGTCTTACTCGCGCCAAAGAGTGGAAAAGAAACCCGAGAAGATTTGAAGAACAAAGCCCTTACTGCCAAAGAAATGGCGAACGAAAAAGCTAAAAAAGTTAAAGCGGCTGCAAAAGTTGCAAACCAAACGGCGACTGTCAGTGCTGAAAAGGCACGACGAGAAGCTGATGGTATGGCTGAAAGCGTCCGGCGGTCCGGGAAGGTCGTTGCACAGGAAGCTGAAAAACTGAATGCAGAAGCTCGACTTCGGGCGACTCGCGTTGCTGACGATGCAAAACGGACAGCACGACGTGTTGAACGGGATGCTAAAGAGAACCTCAAGTAAAATTTATCTGTACCACTTAAAAAATACTACCTCCAAGCAGAGGTAGTATTTTTATAAGGGCTCATTGTCGAGTGAGCGCCAAATATACCAGCTAGCTGCTGATTCGTAAGGGTGCCAGCGGTTGGCGGTGGCAATCTCTTTGACTATCTCGGGTGTAGGTAAGTTATCTAGACCATAGAGCTGTTTTATGCCACTACGAACACCTAGATCACCAGTGGGGAGGACATCTAGGCGACCCATACAAAACATTAAGAACATATGGACTGTCCATTCGCCGATACCTTTTACGGAGATAAGCTCAGCAAGAATCTCGTCGTTAGAGAGTTCACCAAAATGATCAAATAAAATAGAGCCGTCTAAGACATGCATGGCGAGATCTTTAATGTAAGCTACCTTTGGTCGGGATAGGCCGGCGCTTTTGAGTAACTCGTCGTCGCTCGCAATGATCTGCTCTGGTGCGGGAAATGTGGTACCAAAAAGGTCGGCAAACCGTTTTTTTATGGTGGCTGCTGCCTTAACGCTAAGTTGTTGACCGATAATACTATTAACGAGTGCTTGGTAGTAGTCCGTATGTGGAACGAGGCCGGGCAGAGGCGAGGTGGCAACAATTGGAGCTAATATAGGGTCATTTGCGGCCAAATGATCGGCGGCACGTTGTAAATCGAAAGACATATATCGCCTATTATATCTCGACTGGTTCTTCGAGACGCTTATATTCAATGCCGTAGCGTTCAGCGAGCCAAGCAAAGAGTCCGTCAGCAAACTCCTTACCAGTGTCTGATAGAACGGCATCATGAGTTGGAAAAGCGAAGCGGGGCTTTATGGCGGACATATAATCCATGGCTTCACCCATTTTTAGCCATGGTGCGCCAGCTGGTACGGCAAGTGTGTCAACTGGTCTTTTAGGGAGTGTATACGAATCGCCGCCATAATAAAGAAGGTCATCGATCAATACGCCCACATTGGGGATGATAGGAATAGTGCGGTGAATTTCGGCGTGTTCGCCACCAAAAAATTCTAGTTGGAACATACCAATGGTTAGCTTGTCGCCTGGCTCAATCGTTCTGCTAGTAAATGTTTCGATGTGGCTAGTGACTGATCTTGGCCCAACAATGATAGCATCAGGGTTTTTGTCCATGATGTTGGCAATTTGCTCCAGGTCAAAGTGGTCTCCATGCTCATGGGTAATTACTACACCTACAACATTTGATGGGGCGATGAAATCGGCCGAAAGACCGCCCGGGTCAACCACGAGTAGTTGGACGTCTTTTTGAACAGTAAAGCAAGCGTGTTCGTATTTTGTAAGTTTCATGTGTTCTCCTTTTTAAACCACGTATGGTAGGCGACTCGAGCTTTGGTGATCTTCGGTTCGATAACGATCGTGCAATAGCCATACTCTGGGTTTTTGGAAAAGAAATCCTGGTGTTCCTCTTCAGCTTTTTTATATGTGGTTAGCGGAGTAATGTCGGTGACGATGGGTTTATGCCAAAGTACCTGTGCGCGAGAAAGTGCCGAGTTAAAATCGCGTTTTTGGTTTTCATCCGCATAAAACATAACCGAACGGTACTGAGTGCCAATGTCAGCGCCTTGGCGATTCAGTGTCGTGGGATCATGCACGAGAAAAAATAAATCAAGAATAACCGACTCAGGTATAACCGATTCGTCAAAGGTTACGCGAACAGCCTCGGCATATCCCGTGGTACCCGTGGCAACATGTTCGTAGGTAGCTGGCCCCGTGCCACCGGCATAGCCACTTTCAACCGACTCAACACCAGTGATTTGACGATAGAGAGCGTCTAAACACCAAAAACATCCTCCGCCTAGTACATAACTTGTCATACTTATAGTATACGACAGGTATAATTAAGAGGTGAATAGCGAAATGTTTAATGAACTACTTATCGAAAAGGGGCGTGAGCTATATCGTCAGATGCCATGGCGCGAAGACACGAGACCATACTACGTTTTAGTAAGTGAGTTAATGTTACAACAGACCCAGGTTGAGCGAGTGATTCCTAAGTTTGAAGCGTTTATTGCACTATTTCCAGACGAAGCTGCACTGGCAAAAGCAAGCCTAGCTGAGGTGCTCATGATGTGGAGTGGCCTGGGCTATAATCGCCGTGCGAAGTATTTACACGATGCGGCGAAGATGATCGTGCAAGTATATGGAGGAATATTTCCTACTACAAGCGAGGAACTTCGTAAATTACCCGGTGTAGGCCCGAACACGGCTGGCGCGATTATGGCCTATGCATATAATCAGCCAGTGGTTTTTATTGAAACGAATGTTCGAACAGTGTATTTTCATCACTTCTTTGGAGATGGTGATAAAGTTTCGGATGTAGAAGTTAAGATGATAGTGAAACAAACCATAGATGACGAATATCCACGTGAGTTTTACTGGGCGCTTATGGACTACGGCTCATGGCTTAAGCGCCAGGGCGCTGGCAAAATTCACCAAAGTAAACATTATGTAAAACAGTCGGCTCTAAAGGGTAGCGTGCGAGAGGTGCGAGGACAGATAGTTCGCACGCTAGCGGAAAAAAATTACACACTGACCGAACTGAAACAACATGTTACGTATGATGAGCGGTTTGAGAAAGCGCTTGCTGGGTTAGTGCGTGACGGGCTAGTGATGCAAACGAAAGATCACTTGCATTTGACCAAATAGGCATATCCGTTAGATAATGAAGGAGCATGAAGCGTTTTCTTATTATTAGTATTGCCCTAACCCTTGTAGCGGTAACTGCCGTTGCTGTTCGGCCGCTATTTGTACATGCCGATGATAGTTTAATGACTGAGGCGCACATTCAACGGATTAAAAGTAACTGCTCAGAGGCGCAATCAACCCTATTTCAGCTACATGCTAGTGATGCACTGCTACGCGTAAACCGTGGTCAGTTATATGAGTCTATCTCAACCAAGCTCATGGAGCCATTCAATAGCCGCCTAACAATCAATAGCTATAATGCTGCTGATATGGTATCTATTGCTTCAAACTATGACAGCGAGCTTACAACATTCCGACTCAACTACCAGCAGTACGAAGAAGCGATGTCGGCCACCCTTGCTATTAACTGTACCAATCAGCCCGTCGCATTCTATGATAGTGTCACTGATACGCGTGCTAAACGAAGTAAAGTGCACGATAGCGCTTTAGCGCTGCATAAAACAATTAGCGATTATGAAACGGCCTTTGAAGCATTTGCAGCAAAGAACTTTCCGGAGACAGCCAAATAATGACCGAGGAAGAACTAATTGAGGAGGCTAAGTCTCTGAGCCCATGGCAACGCCACAGATTCATTGTGCTTATTGGTGGTACGATTATTATCTCGCTATTCTTGGTAAGTGTGGCACTCGCTCTTTATGCCAGCAGTGGAGCAGCACAGCTTGATCTCAGTCGTCCTGGCTATAAATCGGTTCGCGACCAGGCAGCAAAGACAAGCAGTTTTGACGAATTTCCTTCATCTGGTCCTGTGACAAAAGATACGATAAGCCAATTTAGGTCGCTGTATAATCAGCAGTCTACGCAGGCTACAAATGTTGATAGTTTCGGTGGAGATGTGATGAGCGATAAATCTCTTTCTATCGACGCACCGGCTCAGTAGTTACTATTTTTTTGGCTGACCAAGTGTAGGGAATGTAGTACTGAGTTTGATCTTGTTCTTTTCGAACTCCTGGAAAAGACGACGACGCATCTCAGACGTTACCGACCATTGGTCGGATGGTTGTGTTTTGCCAGATACAAGCAAAGTTACTTCAAGTGAAGAGAACTCGGTAACTGATACGAAAGATGGTGCTTCAATAATCTTGTTTTTCCATTTCTCTTCTTCAGCTAGTTTTTTGCCAGTTTCGTTGATAATAGCGATAACATCATCGAGGTCACTTGTGGGGTGAACGCCTAAAAAGAATCGAGCAACACTAAAGCCCATCGTTTTATTTATAACGTGTTGGATCATGCCATTTGGGAAATAATGTACGTTTCCGTCGGCGTCACGTAAGACAGTAGATCGAGCGCCAACTTGTTCGACAGTGCCGCCAAAGCCTTCGATATCTATGACATCACCAACTCGATATTGGTTTTCGGCAATGATGAAAATACCAGAAAGAAAATCTCGTACAAGCGACTGAGCACCAAAGCCAAAGGCCACACCAATAATGCCTGCACTTGCAAAGAGGGGAGCTAAACTTACGCCTGGGAAGATGGTCTGAAAGAGGGCGAGCGCACCACCCGTAAAGACAACGACGCGCCACAAAATTGCAAAAGTGTGAGCGAGCGTTTTTTCCCTTTTTTCAATGTCTTTCTTATGCCAGTGGCGACCACGGGCTTGAACGATGCGATTAACCAGTTTTCCTGTTACGAGTGTGCCCGCAAAGTACACAATGGCGGTTATAAGAATGGTAGAGATAATATCTACACCGTGATTGCTATTGAACCAAGCTGAAAGGATATCCATATGTGGTAGTATAGCATGTGATATGACGATTGGTACAAGTGACAAAGAGCTTCTCAACCCAGCTGACTACATGATTACGCGAAAACGTAAGCAATATCGCTTCGCGCTTTTTCATAACTCTCCACTCTGTTTCGAATATGACGAGTGGGACGAGACATATATTCCGCAGGTAGCCGAGATAGGTGCCGGCACGGGTTTGTTCAGTGTTGCACAGGCTGCTGCTCACCCGGAGGGTAAATTTTTGGCTGTTGATGTAAAGGCAGACAGGCTACAAAAAGGTGCGTATGCGGCTACAGAGAAACATCTTGATAACCTTCGTTTTTTGCGCGTGAGGGCGGATCAATTACCAGAGAAGATAGCAGCGCATTCACTGGATATCTTATGGGTGACGTTTCCAGATCCATTTCCAAGGAAGCACTCAGCGGGACGACGGTTGACTCACCCGCATTTTTTGAAATTTTACGCTGGTCTACTTAAATCGGACGGTGCTCTGTATTTTAAGACTGATGCCAAAAAACTGTTTGAATGGAGTTTAGAGCAACTAGTTGCAGAAGGCTGGAAGGTTGAGGAGCTGAGTTTTGATCTGCATGATTCAAACCTAGCTGATTGGTATAAGATTAAGACCACTTACGAAGCTCGTTTTGTCGATGAAGGTCTTTTAATTGGCTTTGTCAAAGCCACACCGCCAAAGGTATAATTGAGATATGAATATGAATGACTACCAGACGGCGGCGCTCCGAACGGCCGCGCCAAAAGACAAAAAAGATGAAGTATTTCACTTAGTACTTGGCCTTTGTGGCGAGTCGGGCGAGATTGCTGAAAAAGTAAAAAAGATCGTGCGTGATCACGGTAGTGACTTTTCGCATCTTGATAAAGACGATTTAGTAAAAGAACTCGGTGACGTACTATGGTACATTGCCACTCTTGCAGATCACTTTGATATCCCACTTGATGAGGTCGCAACAAAAAACATCGCAAAACTAGCCGATCGTCAAAAACGCGGTCTCATTAGCGGTAGTGGTGATAATCGCTAGCTAACGTGTTTTCGTAGCCACGCATCAATACTGCCAGCTCCCATTGCAAGAACGAGTTTGCCGTCTTTTTGTGCGCTTTGGATTGCCTGCCACAAATCGTCGTTAAGATCGGTAATGTGAACAGCCGTTTTATTGCTAACATCCTTGCTTAGTTCGGCTGGTGTGAGAATGGGCAAGTTGGGGTCTTCTCGCGAAAGATAGGTTGGAAGCCAGTAAACATCGTCAGCTTTTTCAAAACAATCAGTATATTGATCTTTAATTTCATACTGACGAACATTTTGATGTGGCTGGTAGACGAGCACAATGTGGTCGGAAAGTTCGCGGGCAAGCTGCAGAGTAGCGGCGATTTCTGCTGGATGATGACCGTAGTCACTGTAGATATTATCGGCGAGTTTTTCAAATCGTCGATCGGTACCAGGAAAAGTATCGAGGATTGTTTGTATATGAGTCTGGTCACCTAGTTTTAGATATTCTGCTGCCTTGACGACGAGTGTAGCGTTACGGCGGTTGTGTGCTCCTGCGAGATGGATATCCATTACTTCATGATCACCTAGAACCCAACCATCTTTCGCAGTAGCCCCAACCTCCTTGTTATCGGCATGCCACATGATAGTCATTTGTGACTGTGAAACGAATTGTCTGAAGGCCGCCATGTAGTCTCCCTTTGTTGGATAGACATCCGGATGGTCGTAGTCGATAGAGGTTAAGAGGGAAAGGTAAGGAGTGAAGTGGAGAAAATTGCGATCGAACTCATCACACTCGTACACAAAGTATTCACTTTTGGGATCGTAGGCGCCACTGGGGCCGAAGCTGAGGGTCGAACCAACGGAATAACTTATAGGTATGCCAAGTTGTTTCATGACCCAGATAATCATGCCGGTTGTGGTGGTTTTTCCATGCGTACCAGAGATAGCGATGAGTTTGAGATTTTTTTCTTCAATAAGGTGTGCCAATAACTCGTCGCGTTTAGCGGTTTTTATACCGAGTTCTTTTGCGGTGCGCAGTTCGGGGTGATCTTCAGGAAGGGCTGCTGTGTGTACATACCAGTCAATTGGCTGAAGTTGGTGACAGGCCTGTAAAAAAGCGCCGTCTTGTGTAAAAGATATTTGAACGCCTTTTTCACGCAGGATTTTGGTAAATCGACTTTCTCCAAGGTCAGAACCCTGGATAGTATAGCCAGCGTCTAGTGCAATTTCACCGAGCGGCCCAATTCCAACCCCACCGATTCCCGAAAAGAATATGTTCATAAACACTAGTATATCACTTGTGGTAAGGCGTGGGCTGTGGTGTAATGAAGAAAAGAATAACCAATACAAACATCATGATACAACAGCTCATTCATCGTCTGCTCTTACGTCGCCATTTCTGGCGTTATGCTACGTTTTCGGAAGTTTCCGAGCTTTATGCCTCGCGAATGATGCGGATGCTGGCTATTAATATGTCGGCAGCGTTCATGTCAGTGTTCCTATATCAAAATGGCTATTCAATAACTTTTATTGTCATTTATTGGATTTGTTACTTTACCTTTAAAATAGGCATTTCATTACCAGCTGCTAAATATGCGGCGCTCTTTGGGCCAAAGCATGGCATCTTGCTTTCCAACCTATTGTACATACCTTCGATGCTGGTGTTTGCGTTTGTACCAGAATGGGGAATCGTTGCAATTGTTACTACAGGATTACTGCAAGGTACATCGGCGACGTTGTATGATCTTTGCCATTTGATCGACTTTTCTAAAGTTAAGAGCATTGATCATGCAGGTAAAGAAATTGCCTATATGAACATTGTGGAAAAGATTGCGACTGGCCTGAGCCCACTCTTAGGAGGGTTATTGGCGTATACAGCTGGTCCGCAGGTGACAATGCTCGCTGCCGCACTCTTGTTCTCATTAGCTGCAATTCCTCTCTTTAAAACAGGTGAACCCATACCAACTCATCAGAAGCTTGTTTTTAGGGGATTCCCCTGGCGACTTGTGTGGCGTAGCCTGATAGCTGAAGGAGCAATAGGGTTTGATGGTCTAGCATCAAGTTCGGCGTGGTCGCTTTTGGTGGCGGTGTCGATCTTAGGTATTAGTAGTAACAACAGGGTATATGCTCAGCTTGGAGTACTACTCTCGATCGTACTTCTGGCTGCGCTGGCGGCTTCGTACGCGTACGGCACACTCATTGACAGACGACGAGGTCGACAGCTTTTGAAAATTGCGGGAGTGGCAAATGCCCTAGTGCATTTGACGCGTCCTTTCGTGAATACACCGCAACTCGTGGCTGTAGTGAACGCTTCAAACGAAGCTGCAACAACGGGCTACGGTATGGCATTCATCCGTGGAATGTTTGATACGGCAGATATTTCAGGTCATCGTGCGACATATCTTGGCTGTATCGAAGTGGTAGTGAATGTTGGTTCGGCGCTCGCTGGTGTGGCTATCTTGCTGTTTATCGTGGCATTTGGTGAGATTCAGGGGCTGCGCTCGTTCTACTTTTTAGCGGCCGGAGTGGCACTTTTAATCACAACGCCAAAGTTTCGGCTCTACCGAAAATAATGCTCATGCTACAATAAGAGAAGTATCCAGGTGGGGTGAATTTTTAAGTGGCAGATAAACGGCGAGTACAACAGAATATACGGCAACTTCAACGCGTTAAGACGTGGCAATTGCTGGTTTTGTTTTTGATTATGGCGTTTGTCGCGGCTACTTTTTTACGACTCGATAATATTGGCATGAAGCAGCGCAGAGATGCAGTACTAGCCGCTGATAACACGGGTGATGAAACGGTCATACAGAGCCGTTTATACGACCTGCAGCGCTACGCGGCAACACATATGAACTCTGGTACGGATACATTTTACTTAGAGGGTGAGTATAGGCGAGAATCACAGCGACGAGTAGATGTAGCCAAAAATTACGAAAATCCTAATGGTAATATTTATGTAAAGGCCGAGGCTGTTTGCAAACCTCAGTTTACCGCCTGGTCTGAGGCTTATGTACAATGTTTCGCCGCACAGCTGGCTAAATATCCTCCGTCGCCAGACCCTACGCAAAATGTCACGTTCCCAGATGTGAACTTGTACCGTTATAGCTACGATTCGCCTCTATGGTCGCCGGACTTCGCTGGCTGGTCAGTTGTCGTGTGCTTAATGATTCTACTTATGATAATTGTTCGTTTGATAGGTCTCGGGGTGTTACGTTTGCTCCTAAAACGGCATTACAGGGGTATTTAACTGTTGACATCGTATTCTGCAAACGGTACGCTATCAGAGTAAGACGCTAAAGGAGGTATAAGAACTTATGGCTTACAAGCATACAAACTCGAAGGGTGTTACCTACTACCTACACAAAACAAACGTTACGCTCCGTGGTGGAAAACCACAGACGATTTTCTTCTTCGCAAAGGTAGAGAAGAACGCCAAGGGTGAACCAACAGATCTTCCAGAGGATCGTGTTGTTAAGGAAAACCCACGCAACGGTTTTTTGACAGTTAGCAAGAAAAAATAAGCTTGAACCTTAAGCACGTTTGGTGATACAGTAGTATCAAACAAACAGGTGCTAAAATTGCCCTCCGGTGGCATCTGTATGATGCCCGAAGAGGGCTTTTTTGATTTTAAGAACATGTGATACAGTAAGCTATTATGGATCGACTTACTTCAACCCTCGCACTTGAACATCCTCCCACGTTGGAGATACTTACCGAGGTGCCTCCTTTAGCAGTTGACCTGGGTGAACGAGCAACTGCCTTAGCAGCTATAATGGAATATTTAAACCAGTTCGCGAAGACTAGTGGAGCCAAGCGTTCCGGAAAAGCTTTTAGTAGGCGATATGGCGATCGGTCACTGGAAGTGTTGCGTGGCATGGAGGCGAAGCGCCATGGACTTCGTCTTGGGTTTGATGAGGGTCTTGATACGCTTGTTGCTGGTCGGGCTCTGCGAGCTCGGGGTGTCGATGAAGAGGAGATAGAGCAGCAAAGACTTGCCATGCAAGTTGCTATTAATCGTCGGTTTGGTGTTGGCAAGACAGACGGACACGACCGAGCTGAAGTGGTTCATGCGGCTCAAAGAGTCGTTCATAACTAACCTGATCTATTCGATAGTGTCTATAAGATAGCCTAGCTTGTATTTCTTTGTTAGAAGCTCTGGCTTATTTAGGTCGGTAATGGGTACATCGAGCTGTATGATTTCAGCAATAACGAAGCCGGCCTGTTCTAGCGCATCGAGCTTGTGTGGATTCTGAGACGCTGCTCGGATGGTCTTTGCCACTCCAAGGTCGCTGAGAGCCTCGAGAGTGGCGCCATAGGTTCGGAGATCCGGCTCTAAGCCCATGTGTGCAAGTGATTCGACCGTGTCGAGGCCCTGGGTTCGTTGTAGTTCAAGAGCTTCGATTTTACGCTCAAGACCAACTCCACGGCCTTCGGCGTAGTGATATACAACAACGCCTGTACCGTCCTTGCCTATCAGGCGTAAGGCTGCATCTAGCTGACTGCCGCAGTCGCAATCAAGTCCGTGGAATGCCTCACCAAAGAGACATGAAGAATGGATTCGAACGATGGGCACTCCCTGGGCTAAATTACCCATATGAACACTTACGCAATCGCCGAAATCGGTCTTGTGGTAGGTGATGGTAAAATTGCCGTGTTCAAGAGGAAGAATTGTTTGTTGTGTGATCATTTTTGTCTTGGTTAGATATGACATCATTGTAGCATATATAGGCAGCTTAAATCATTGGTACAAAAACAGTCAGCATATATTTATGCTGACTGTTTTTTGTCATAATAACTTGGTGGGGGCGGATGGAATCGAACCATCTACCAAGTGGTTATGAGCCGCCTGCTCTAACCGATGAGCTACGCCCCCGTGCGATAGCCATTATAGCGTATTGTTATCTGTTAGGCTATAATGAGGCTAAACAAGATGAAAAAAATAAACATTCGCAAATGGTATTACCACTTTAAACATCGGTACGTGACGATGAATAACATTGTTATTACCGTTGCAGTACTTATCGGTTTTAGTTGGACATGGGGATCGATTGGGATGATGCAGCGTAATTATGGCCTCCAAAAAGAAGTGGATGGCAAAAAGCGTGAACAGCAGCTGGTTGATCTTGAGGTTCAGACACTCTCTTTTGCGCAAAATTACTACAAAAGCAGTGAGTATCAAGATCTTGCTATGCGGCAGCACTTGGGCGTGGCGGATGCAGGTGAGAAGGCGCTTATCTTGCCTCCTAATTCTCAGGCCGCCAAGAGTGCTGATAATATTTATCTTCAGAAAACAAACCCAACCGTTGCACCTGAGAGTAATTTTCAACAATGGGCGAACTTTTTGTTCGGTGCGAATAGGAACGCAAGCTAGCCAAGAAAAAAACTCATCGTACACGATGAGTTTTTTTCTTGGTTGCGGGGGCAGGATTCGAACCTGCGACCTCGTGGTTATGAGCCACGCGAGCTGACCGGACTGCTCCACCCCGCGATATTCTTTGTCATTGTATCAGATGTCGCAAAATATTGCAACTTACTAAGATAGCTCTTGGCTCACCGTCAGCTGAGTTTTGCAGCAGCGACACGTACGGCTTCACTCCAGCTGAGGAAGGCATGGGGTGTTGCGGCAAGGTCAGCGGCGGTATGACGGTATTTTACAGCGAGCGTTATTTCGTGGATGATCTCAGCGGCGTGTGGCGCGACAACCGTCCCGCCCAAAATGACACCTTTTTTATCCGTAATGAGTTTTACAAATCCATCTCTAAAATCGGAGGTATTGCTTCTGGCGATAATATTAAGGGGCGCTACCGATTTGTTGATAGGCAAGTCGCGCTTAAGACAATCGTCTTCAGAAAGACCAACAGAAGCGATGCCGGGAAAGGTAAACGTAAGACGTGGGGTGGCAGTGTAGTCTGGTACTATTTTTGACTTTGGATTGATAAGGTTATGGGCTGTAACGCGACTCTCTAGTAGTGCAGTGTGGGTATGGCTGCTATGACCGAGTACATCACCGGCGGCAAAAATATGACGTGCTGACGTTTGCAAATGCTCATCGACGCCGATACCTTTTGGCGTATAATCGACACTTGCATTTTCAAGGCCAAGATCGACGCTCGGAACACGGCCAGTCGCAATAAGGACTCCGTCTACATGAATGGACTTCTCGGCACCTCCGCGTGTATAAGTTATACGCTTGCCGACACCATCTTTCACGACCATCAGCGTACGAGTCTGAGTTAGCGAGGTGATACCTTTTTGTTCTTTGAGGATACGCTCCATCAATGTACCGACTTCTTCGTCCTCTTGAGGCAGAATGCGGCTGGCTATCTCAGCAAGATAGACTTTCGTACCAAAGATTGCCATGAGCTGAGCAATCTCAACGCCAATCGTACCAGCTCCAATGATATATAGACTCTTTGGTGGGCGCATAGCTTCTAAAATAGTGCGTGGTGTTAAGAAGGAGACGTCGTCTAGCCCTTGAATATTCGGTGCAACCCAATGTGAGCCGGTTGCTACTAAGAAATTTTCAGCTGAGAGGTGACGTCGGTTGATGCTCACTTCGTTTGGCGATAAGAAATGAGCGGCACCATGATAGGTGTCGATGCCCTCATTCTCGTAGTATTTACGGTTGCCACCGGCGCCGGTACGTTTAACGGCCAAATCTTTCCAAGCACGGAGCGATGGGTAGTTATAGCTCATAGTGCTAGAACGAAGACCAAAGCGCGAGCCATGACGAGCTTCGTCGTAGAGCTGTGCTGCGTGGAGGAGGGCTTTTGTGGGAATATCACTCCAGTTTGGGGAGTCGCCACCAAATGTGTCAGCCTCAATAATGGCAACTCGTTTACCGTCGCGGACAGCAATAGTAGCCGCAGCGCTTCCTCCGGCGCCACTGCCGATAACGATCAGGTCGTAATCAAAAGCTATTTTTTTTGCCATTTTTTGTTTTTCTCCTTACATAACCAATCGGTGATGTTTGTATAAATATGCTGCTTCAGGGTGGTGTTTTTCAAGAGCTTCACTGGCTTTTCGACGCAGGTCAGCACTTGTTACCTCTGGTTTTGTATCAAGCCATTTCTCTACGAGATCACACACTTTTTGGGCGGTCATCTCGGCTTCACCTTCAGGACTGCGAACGCTTAGGCAGGCGGCTTGGACACTTGCATACAGTTTATCATGGTCGAACGGTTCACTTGGGCGTCTGCCGTCAGCCTTCACAATGTCGATAGTGTACATCCTAGCGTCCTCCGTAGGCGAAAGCGGTAACGGACACAACTTGATCGACATAAACATAGAAACCGAGCACCAGTAGGCCACTGCCAGCTGCAAATTGCAAGAAACGCTTATTGTCTTCACGCCATTTCTGAATGCGACTGAGTTTGTGGCCACTTCCTATGAGTGCGTTAACAATTGCAAGTGAAAGAAGTGATACGAGCGTATAGACTGCAATGCCGATAAGTTGCCAAACAGGCTGAAGGCGAATGAGTACAAGGGCGCTGATAGTAATAGGTGCCAAAATAAAGACAAGTTCGCCAATAACGCTACTGAGTCCAAGACTAAATGCCTCGGCTGATTGCTTTGTGGCTTTAGTGCGATCACTTAAGTAATGCGCCATAGCTCTGGGAAGCCAGAGACTTGTGCCTTCCTCACGTCGATAATAAAACGCCCATACGGCTACGCCAAGACCAAGTAAAAGTCCACAGCCGACTGCCCATGCCATAAGTGGCACGGTTGAGCCGAAACTGTGTTGAAAAATAAACGCAGTAAATGACACAAGTAGCATAGTCATGACGGCCACGCCAAAGAAAAACCCGTTTGTAAGGCGAAGCAACTTGGCTTTTGCCGCTTTAGCCCCGATAGCGTGACCGCTTAAAAGAGTAAGCATACTGACGCTCAATTGAAAACTAGCGTGAATCAGTGCGGCGAAAATGATAATTGCAAATGAGTTTAACATTGTTTATTTTTTGGCCTACCTCTGTCTCAGTTATAGCATAAGCGTGCCGGTTTGGTCAAAGTGAAAACAAGAGGTTGTTTTTAATGAATGGGGGAGTGTGGCGGGTTACGCCACACTCTACCCCACAGCCACTATCTGTCAGAACTCGAAGGAGGTGATCCGTGTGAGCCTGGCGGCCATATTATCGTCGAGTAGCTCGCGAAGTTCATTCGCGTGACCATCGAGATTTTTACCCAGCATGCCACGAAGCTTCTTGAAGCGGAGCGTGATGAGCGGGCCATTGTCTTGTTCAAGTGCCTTCGCGAGACTTTGAGCGACACCCAGGGCGGGGCCATTGAGCTTTCTTGCCATGATGTATCCTTAGGTCGACAGGATAGGTGGCGGAGCGATTATTCACCCCTGTCTGTAGAACCCGCGATTCAAAAGGCAGCGATGAGTAATTTGAGAATTGTAAAAGAAAAAGCCGAGCTATTTGGTTGAGCTCGGCTTGTTTTTCGATGTGGTATGTGAAGCGAGATCAACCGTTGGAGGAATACACAAAGAGAATGAGACCAAAGAGAATGGCGCCTGGAATGCTTCGTGTTTCATAACTGCTTGGTATCACATCTTATTTTATACTTAACTTAGTGCGTCGTGTCAAATTGTCATAAAATGGTCGGGCTCCTAAACATATAGGACACCAATATCCAGTGTAGCATTCTCGTAGCCTGGAATGCCTTGGAGGTATTCCACGGGCGTCAGCATGCGGAGCATGCTGTGCGGCCGGTAGAAATTGTAATCCAGACAATCTTCAATACAAAAGGCTTGGAGCTCAGCTTTGTCATGAGAGTTGGTTGTGAGTTTCTTGTACCTGTCTTTGTCGACTCCATGGCTCCGCTCAATGCGACCGTTGAGCTGAGGCGAGCGAGGAGGAATACGGCCATGCCGTATTCCTTTCTCTTGCAGCCACCGCTGCATGGGAGTGAGTGTGTCCGGTTTCGTTTGTGGCAACGCGTCGTAGACGAACTCGAGGCCGTTGTCGGTCTGGATCTCGGCAAAGGCAAAGGCTGGTGCGAAAAACCGAGCTGCATGCTCTAGAAAGTCAACGGTGTACGCCGGGTTGACACCCGGGTACAACCGCTTGTACTTAATCCTCGTGGCACAGTCGACAATGTCGTACTGGTAGGCTGCCCGCTTCCAGTGTTTGACGTCCAGCTGGCCAACTTCGCCCGGGACGTAGACCCGGTCACTGAGCCGCCGTTGGATGCGGCGGTGCTTCGGTTTTGGTGTCGTGAGTTCTGCTCGACGCAGGACATTGCCAATGCCGTGGCGGGACACGACAACGTCGTAGTCCCGCTGCAGGACAACAGCGAGCTTCGCTTCGCCGTAGCCAAGCGCTAAGCGAAGCTGGATGACGAGACTGACCGTCTCGGTATCCATGTCATTCTTGTGACTTTTTGGTGTGGTTGGCTGGTTGTAGAGACTAACGAGCTGTTTGTTACTCGCTACCCACCGGCTATGCCAGTAGTAATACTCACTCCTGGCAATCCCGTAGTGTTTACAGGCAGCGCTCACGCTGCCGAGTTCCTCGGCAGCTC